>JAJDXU010000261.1 GCA_022823105.1 Dehalococcoidia bacterium | reverse complement strand
GAACGGGAACGCGGAGGTGTACCTGACGGAGGCATCCGCCGGGGCACCGACATCTTCAAGGCCGTTGCCCTGGGCGCGCGCGCCGTGCTGATGGGACGCCCGCTTTTCTGGGGGCTGGCCGTGGACGGAGAGGCCGGGGTCAGGGCCGTATTGGAGATGCTGCGGGATGAGCTGGACGCCACCATGGGAATGTGTGGATGCCCGGACATAGACAGCATCGGCTTGGCGACCATCGACACGGTGTCGCCTCTGCTGGCGCCGTTTCCTGCCCACGCCGATTTCCGGTAGAGCAACAGGCGGCCCGCAGGGCTCTCCGGATAGGGGCGCTTTCCTAAAGGGGCGAATCCACCTCACGCGGATTCGCCCCTGCGGACATAATGGCATCTCATCTTTGAACCGTTATTTCGTGATAAAAAACATTGACGTTTCCGGCCATTAGGGATAGCATTGCGCCACAATCGGCGAAATGTTGCCATCATTCATGATGCCTTGGGGCGGCTACTGATTTATGTCTGCCAAGGTGGAACGACAGGCGGAATTCGTCACAATCGATGCGGGGCCGCCGGGCCACGCCGAAGACACGGACTCAGGAGGTAAAAAATGGCTGAACAAGACATTGCCTTGATGGCTCACCTCATGCGCCGCGCCGGGTTCGGAGCGTCGTACGAGGAGCTTGAGGCGCGCGCCGCCAAGGGCTACGAGGCCACCGTCGAAGAACTGCTCCATCCGGAGACCCAACCGGCGATCCAGGACGACATCCTGATGCGCTACCAGCCGCAGTGGGTGTCCAAGGCGGGGCTCGAGGGCCAGCAGGAAGAGTGGACCTACCGGATGATCAACACCAAGCGGCCGCTGGAGGAGAAGATCGCCCTGTTCTGGCACCACATCTTCTGCACGGGCCACGCCAAGTGTGAATATCCGAAGCAGCAGAACATCGAGCTCGATATGTTCCGCACCCTGGGGTTCGGCAACTTCGAGGAGCTGCTCATGGGCCTGTCCACGGACCCGGCCATGGTGTTCTACCTGGACAACTGCATGAGCCACAAGGACGCCATCAACGAGAACTGGGGCCGCGAACTGCTGGAACTGTTCTCCCTGGGCGTGGGCATGGACGGCAACGCCAACTACAGCGAGGACGACGTCAAGGAAGCCGCCCGGGCCTCTACCGGCTGGACGGTTACCAACTCCATCCCGCGCTACCCCTACGGGAAGTACGAGGCGGCGTTCATCTACGACCCGTCGGACCACGACTACGGCGAAAAGTCATTCCTTGGTGAGTCGGGCAACTTCAACGGCGAGGACATCGTCAAGATCGTCGCCCGTCAGCCGGCCGCGGCGCGGTTCGTCGCCCGCCACATGTACAACTTCTTCGTCGCCGATGAGCCGCAGGTTCCCGCCTGGCAGAACACGCCGCCGCGCGACCCCGAAGCCATCAAGATGCTGGAAGACGAGTACTTCCGCTCCGGCTACGACATTCGCTCCATGCTGCGCGTGCTGTTCAACTCCGACTTCTTCAAGAACGCCCGGTTCGAGAAGGTAAAGAGCCCGACCGAGACGGTCGTGGGCACCATGCGCCTAGTTGGCGACTTTGACATGCCGCGCCCCGGCATGAACGCCATGACGCTGACCATCCGCTACATGGGCCAGGACCTGCTGAACCCGCCGACGGTGGAAGGCTGGCACACCGGCCGCGAGTGGATCGACAGTGGCACGCTGGTGGAGCGCATCAACTTCACCGCTGACGCGGTGGGCAATACCTCGCATCGCGGCGTGCAGGCCATCATCAACCGCCTCGGCTCGCAGGGCGACACCATCTCGTCCGAGCAGCTGGTGGACGGCTGCCTGCAGTTGCTGGGCCACTACGAGCTGGCCGACGTCACCCGCAACGAGCTGGTCGCGCTGGCGGACAGCGAGGGCGAGCTGCGGACCGGCACCGATGAGTTCGGTACGCGCGTCGGGCAGATGCTCCAGTCCATCGTCGCCACCACCGAGTACCTGTTCGAGTAACAAAGGGGGAACGATATGACATCCACCAAGAAAGATCCGGTACTGGTGGTACTGCAGCTGTCCGGGGGCAACGATGCGCTGAACACCATCGTCCCCTACGGCGACCCCCTGTACCTGGACAACCGCCCCAACGTGCGGATACCGATTGATCAGGTTCTGCCGATCAACGACTACATCGGGTTCAACCCGGCCATGGGGCCGATGAAGCGCCTGTACGACGAGGGCAAGGTCGCCGTCATCCAGGGCGTGGGCTATCCCAGCCCCAGCCGGTCCCACTTCCGCTCCATGGACATCTGGCACACCTGTGAGCCGGACAAGGTTGGAGACGAGGGCTGGCTGGGCCGGGCCGTGCGCGACCTGGACCCCGAGAAAACCAACGTGCTGACCGGCGTCAATTTCGGCCGCGGCCTGCCCCGGTCGCTGGTGGCCCCGGGCGTCCCCGTTGCCTCCGTCGGCAACCTGGAAACCTACGGCGTGCTCACCGGCATCGAGATCGAGGAACAGCGGACCAAGGCGCTGGACGTGTTCTCGCGCGTCTATTCGCCGATGCTGGGCCAGGGCCCGGTGCTGGACTACTTCGCCCAGACCGGCCTGGACGCGCTGGAAGGCGCGGACATCCTGAGCACGGCTCCCGCCATGTACTCCTCCTCGGTGGAGTACGGCGGCGACACGGTGGCCCAGTACATGCGCAACATCGCCCAGACGCACCTGGCCGGGTTCGGCACGCGGGTGCTGTACACCACCGCCCCCTACAACAGCTTCGACACCCACGCCGGCGAGTTGGCCAACCACACCCACCTGTGGACCGAGACGTCCCACGCCGTCGCCGACTTCTACGACGACCTGAAGGAGCACAACGCCGGCGACGACGTCGTGCTGCTGGTCTTCACCGAGTTCGGCCGGCGCGTCCATGACAACGGCTCCGGCACCGACCACGGCTCCGGCGGCAT
>JAJDXU010000270.1 GCA_022823105.1 Dehalococcoidia bacterium | reverse complement strand
CGCCACAAGTCCGGCGCAATGATGCGCGCCATCGACGTTGCCGAAGGCGCCGTCTGACCTGCAAACCGTCCTGATGATCCTGTCCATATTATTCCGTCCATCAATGCGAAAACCAAACCGGAGGCCACCATGCTCAAGTCCTTCTTTCACACCGGCTTCATCGTCAAGGATCTCGAAGCCGCCATCGATTTCTACTCCGACGTGCTCGGCCTGACGCTCACCATGCGCACCGAGCGCACCGGCGAATTCCCCACCACCCTGCTCGGATTCCCCGACACCCACATCAAGGGCGCGTTCTTCGAAATGGCCGACGGCCACCAACTTGAACTCATCCAATACATCAACCCCGAGGGCGGGCACGCCCACTTCGACAAGAACGATGTCCGCGCCCCGCACCTCGCTTTCTTCGTTGAGGACATCGATGCCTTCTACGAAAACACCCGCAACCGTGGCCTCACCTACCCGACGCCCCCGGTTCCCATGTACGACGACGCCGGCAAACTGGTGCGCAAGGCCTCCTACTGCCAGGACCCCGACGGCAACTGGCTTGAACTCGTGGAACTGTACTAACCCAAACCGTCATTCCCGCGCCCCCCCAACCGTCATTCCCGCGAAAGCGGGAATCCAAAGTCCCGCTGCGCATCCGCGTGGCCTGAGAATGAGACCATGCTATTGCTCATCGACAACTACGACAGTTTCACCTACAACCTCTACCAGTACCTCTGTGAACTGGGCGCGGAGGTTGAGGTGGTCCGCAACGACAAGACCTCCATCGAGGACATCGAGGCCATGCAGCCCGAGGGCATCGTCGTATCGCCCGGGCCATGCACCCCCCGCGAGGCCGGCATATCCAACGACGTGATCCGGCATTTCGGCCCGAAACTGCCCGTGCTCGGCGTATGCCTCGGCCACCAGTGCATCGGCGACGCCTACGGCGCAACCGTGGACCGCGCCGGCGAGATCCGCCACGGCAAGACCTCGATGATCCACCATGACGGCAAGGGCGTTTACCAGGGATTGCCCAACCCCTTCGAGGCCATCCGCTACCACAGCCTCGTCATCTACCCCGACACCGTCCCTGACTTCCTCGAAGTCACCGCCTGGACGGACAACGGCTTGATCATGGGCGTCCGCCACAAGGAACTGCCGGTCGAGGGCATCCAGTTTCACCCTGAATCCATCATGACCCTGGTGGGCCACGACCTGCTGCAAAACTACCTCAACCAGGTCGCCGAATTTCACGGTAAGCCGGCCCCGTAATCCTTGCCCATTCGATTTTGGCGGGTGGTCAAAGCATGGAACGGCATCTGCCGGGCTGCAACCCATCCCACTCCGTCCTTGTGGAATGATCTTATTGTAATTACTCCCGCCGTTAGCGTGCCTGTACAATCATGTTACAATTGAACTACAAATGCGTTACATGATACGAAGGTGCCCCAAATGACCATACCAACTGGTGCTGCTCCGGAAAGAGAGGAGGTGCTCGAGCGCATTGACGCCGTCCTCGAGACCCTCAACACTTTCAGGGAATCCCAGATGGCGTTTAACGAATCCCAGGTGGCGTTCAACGGGAAAGTCATCGAACGCCTGGACCGAACGGACGAACGCCTGACCAAGATAGACGAACGCTTTGACCGGATGGACGAACGCTTTGACCGGATGGACGAATGCTTCGACCGGATGGACGAACGCTTCGACCGAACGGACGAACGTCTGACTAGGATGGACGAACGCTTCGACCGGATGGACGAACGCTTCGACCGAACGGACGAACGCTTCGACCGAACGGACGAACGTCTGACTAGGATGGACGAACGCTTCGACCGAACGGACGAACGCCTGACCAGCATAGACGAACGTCTCGACCGAACGGACGAACGCCTGACCAACATCGATGGACGTCTCAACCGCTCTGATGAGCGTTCCGACAAGATGGAGCAGCACCTCGGATACCTCCGAGGGGCGCACGCCGCCAACACGGCGAGACGGAACGCCAGCCTCATCGCCGACGATATGGGCTATCAGGTGATAACCCTTTTGCCACGCGAGGAGTTGATTGGTTTCGCCAAAGCTGCGCTCGACTCTGGCAAAGCCGACAACGACGTGCGCAGTTTCCGCGAAGCCGACCTGGTGATGCTCGTCCGCGATGACCGCGGACGGCCGGCTTACATCGCGGTCGAGGCGTCATTCACCGTGGCGAATTCCGATATCAGGCGCGCCATGCGGAACGCGCAATACCTGGAGCAATTCACTGGCCTGCCCGCCAGGGCGGCGGTCGCCGGCGTCGACATCGCCCTTGGACGCGAACAGAACGCCGTTGTCGATGGCGTCTTCTGCTACCGAATTCCGACGCGGAATCTGGAGGCTGACTGACTTCCCGAATCACTACCCCAGGAGTTTGACCGCCGGCCCCTGGGGGCCGGTTGTTTTTTGGCGCCGGCCGCACAGCGCGGCGAGAACCGCCGCTGCCGCCACGGCCCGCTATACTGGAAATACGAACCCCGTTCAGGGTATTCCGAAAAGAGGGTATTCCGAAAAGGAGGTAACCATGAGTCCCATCAACATCAACCCCACCGTGCTTTCCTGGCTGCCCGCAGACCAGATCGAGGAGTCGGCGATGCGGCAGATTGAAAACCTCTCCCGGATGCCCTTTATATTCAAACACGTCGCAGTCATGCCGGACTGCCACTTCGGCATGGGCGCAACCGTCGGCTCCGTCATCCCAACCGACCGGGCCATTATCCCCGCCGCCGTCGGCGTGGACATCGGCTGCGGCATGATCGCCGTCAAGACCCCGCTGACCCGCGATGACCTACCGGAAGACCTGTCCCACATCCGACTGGCCATCGAACACCAGGTGCCGCTATCCGCCGGGCACTACAATCGCAGCATCAAGAAGACCGCTCGTCCCCGCATCGAGCAGCTTGAAGCCAGGGCCGCCGAGAAGGATCGCCTGGACTTCTACGACAAACTCGACCGGAACTGGCGCAAGCAGCTTGGCTCCCTCGGCTCGGGCAACCACTTCATCGAGGTGGTGCTCGACGAGGATGGCTATGCGTGGGCGTTCCTCCACTCCGGCTCCCGGGGCGTCGGCAACCGCATCGCCACCCACCACATCAGGATCGCGAAACAGTTGATGGACAAGTGGTACATCGCCCTCCCCGACGCCGATCTCGCCTACCTGGTGGAGGACACCCCCGAGTTCGACGACTACATGACGGACCTGGACTGGGCCCAGGAGTTCGCCCTGCTCAACCGCGAAGAGATGATGGAACGCATCATCAGGCTCCTGCGGCACCGTTGCGGCGATTTCGAAGAGGTGGAGCGCATTGAGTGCCATCATAATTTCACCCGGCGCGAGCATCATTTCGGCAGGAACATCCTCGTCTCCCGCAAGGGAGCCATCGAGGCCCGCGAGGACCAGCTCGGCCTGATTCCCGGATCGATGGGCGCCCGCAGCTACGTGGTGCGCGGCAAGGGCAACCGCGCGGCATTCAACACGGCCCCCCATGGCGCAGGACGCCGCTTGAGCCGCAACAAGGCCCGTAGCTCCTTCACCATGGACGACTTCGATCGCGACATGGTGGGCATCGAGGTCAACCGTTCCGAGGCTTTCCTCGACGAGCTGCCCGGCGCCTACAAGGACATCGACCTCGTTATGGAACAATCCGCCGACCTGGTGGAGATCGTTCACACGTTCCGACAGATCGTCAACGTCAAGGGCGCATGAGCCAACGGCAGAACTCATAAGCCGACATCGGGTAGGGGCGGATCATCATCCGCCCCTATCTGTCATATAATCCTGTCCATCCTGCGCATCCATGCCGAACGGAGCCCGCCATGCCCACCATCGCCGAGTACGTCTCCAACTATTCCGCCAACCTGCACTTCAGCGACATCCCTGCCGAAACGGTCCACCTGTTCAAGCGCATGACCATCGATACCATCGGTTGCGCCATCGGCGGCTACACCTCCGAACCCAGCAAGATCGCACGCGACCTGGCCGGTGAGGTGACCGGACACCGGCGCCCGGTCACCGTCATCGGCAACGGTCTCGCCAGCAGTCCCGAACTGGCCACCTTCGCCAATGGCGTGATGATCCGCTACCTGGACTTCAACGACGGCTACACCACCCTGGAGTCCGGCCACCCCAGCGACAGCATCGCGGCCACGCTGGCCGGCGCGGAACTGGCCGGAGCCGGCGGCCGCCGGTTCATCACCGCCACCGCCGTCGCCTACGAGGCCTTCTGCCGCTTCGGCGATGCCTTCAACATCCGGGCCGTGGGATTCGACCACGTGACCAACGGTGCCATCGCCAGCTCCTTGGGCGGGGCCCGCGCCATGGGCCTCTCAGCCGCCCAAACCGAGCAGGCTCTGAACCTGGGCATCACGCCCAACCTCGCGCTGGGGCAGACTCGCGTCGGCGAACTATCCCACTGGAAGGGTTGTGCCTATGCCAACTCCAGCCGCAACGCCGTTTTCGCCGCCCTGCTGGCCGAGCGCGGTCTCACCGGGCCCGGTCCGATCTTCGAGGGCGAACTGGGTTTCTTCGCCGACGTCACCAAGGGACCCTACGAGTTGGAACCCTTCGGCGGCGACCAGGGACAACCCTTCAAGGTTCACGAGTGCAACATCAAGCAGTTTGCCCTGGGCCTCTACTCCCAGACTGTCGTCGAGGCCGTCCTGTCCGCTCGCCGCCAGGTGCCCGATTTCAACGAAGCCAATGTTGCGGGCGTCCATATCCGCACGCTGCAGAAGGCCATCGACATCATGGCCGGCGACGAGGAGAAGTACCATCCGCAAACGCGCGAGTCCGCCGACCACAGCATGCCCTACGCCACGGCCATCGCCCTGAAGCACAACACTCTCAACCAGTCCCACTTCTCCGACGAGCACATCCACGACCCTGCCATCGCCACGCTCATCGGCAACACCCGCATCGAAGCATCCGAAGAAGCCAACCGGCGTTTCCCCGAGGCGATGCTGTGCAACCTCGACCTGCGGATGAACAACGGCCAGACCTACAGCGCCGAGGTCGCCCAGTTTCGCGGCCATCACCTCAACCCTATGACCGACGCCGAGGTCGAGACCAAATTCCGCGGCCTGTGCGAGGACCTGCTGACCCCCGATCAAACCGAGGAACTCCTGGCTCGCCTCTGGCGCCTGGAGGAAGAGGACGACATCAGCGCCCTCCTGCGCCTCACCAGGATCTGATACTCCGTAGCAGGGCCTTCCCGAAGTCGCCACACGTCCCGCTCATGGTGCGGAACGTCCGCCTCTGGCGGGAGCCTGTCGAACCAGGAGCCCGTCCTTCGAAAGGACCAGGGCCAGCGGATAGCCTTCAATCGCACAACTGTGGAAATGCCCCTATCCGATTGACCATTCCCGCGATCTTGACGATCGCCAACAAATCACAAGCTACGCCCCAATTCGCGTCCCGTCCGGATGCGTGTAGCCCACCCGGTCGCTGTAGCCGCCGGCCTCCGGGAATATCTGCCGGTACAGCCCGCGCGCCCGGTTCTTGACCACTGCGCCGGCCGCGTCCTTCGTCGGAGTGGGCTTGGCGTTCTGGTCCTTGTAGAACTGCGATTGCAGCGGGCTGTCGTCCTCCATCTCCCAGATGCACAGGTAGCGCATCACGTTGTTGGCCTGCCCGTCGTCAGGGTCCAGCATGAATCGCCGGGCGCTGATGTAGCCCGGAATCGACATCCGCTCCGGCAGGTGTTCCTCGTTGTACCACTTGTTGAACACCTCGTCGTCCGCCGGGTCCACCTCCATCATCACCACCAATACCGTGGTGCCAACCTTCTGATCGCTCACTTTGCTCCCGTTCACGCTGGTCATAATCAACTCCTTTCGTGCCTAACCGTCCTCTAATTCCCTGATGGTAACGTCGCCGCCGTGCCTGAAATCCACCGAAAGGTTGCTTCCCCAAAGCAGCCCGACGCCGACGACCGGGGATACTTCTGATTCCAAAACAATGATCCGACGAATCAAATCGTGCCACACGATCCTCGCGACGTACGTGTCGAAAGTAACGGTGCGGTCGTCTCCGATCCTGTAATTGGCGCGGTCGAGTCTTTGGAGTCCCAACCGGCTGATTACCGCTCCGGGTAATGTCAAATCATCGCTAAATCCAGTATCGATCCGTGCTTCTATCGTCCTTGGGGTCCCGTCCGCATCCAAAATTGATGCGACGACTGTGGGCCACCGCGTCAAGCTGACCGAGCCATTGGTCACAGTGCAATTTCCCTATTGGACACCAATCCACTCCCCCGCTGCCGGATGTCCTACGCGCGTGGTAAGTATGTCCGCGTCTGGCCTCCGCTCCAACAGCTGCAACGGGGCCTTCAGGTGGGATTCGTCCAACTCCCAATCCTCGCTGTCCAAATCGACCGACAAGAACAAGCCAACGGGTTCGGCTGCGCCTTTGAGAGTAGGTCGGACCTTGCGTTCATAGACTGATTTGCAGAAAGCTTCTGCTTCTTCAGCGCTTATTTCCTTGCGTGCCATTTCCGACCTCCGCGCCTCCGACGTTTGATATCCCAATCAATGCGCTCGTCACAACCGTCGGTAAATCTGCACCCGATGCCGGTAGCAGTCCGCCACGAACACCAGCCCGCCGTCGCTCACCGTAACCGCTCTCGGTCGGTAGAATCGCCGCTTCAGCTCGATGTTCTGCGTCGCCGCGTTCAGCTTGTCCTCGATGTCCGGGTTGGCGTTGAGAAACGTCCGCGCCCACTTGGATGTGCCGGAATGTCCGATCAGCGTGTCAATCACCCGCCCGCCGGCGTCCAGCACCTGCACCCGGTCGTTCTGCCAGTCGCACACGTAGATCCGACCGTCGCCGTCCACCGTCAACCCGTTGGGACGCGCGAACCCCTCTCCGCCGTCTCTCCCGTCAAACTCGGCGATGTACCCGCCGTCCACATCGAATTTCTGCACCCGGTTGTTCCGCCAATCGGTAACGTACACATTACCGTCGGAGTCGGTGGCGACGCCCCACGGCATCCGGAACTGACCCGCCCCTTCGCCTTCCTCACCCCAGCCCGCCAGAATCTCGCCGTCCGCCGTGAAACGCTGCACACGGTGGTTCAGCGCGTCCACCACCAGCAGCGATCCGTCCGGCGCGAACGCCATGCCCGACGGTCGGTTCATCTGTCCCGACGCTACTCCGAACTCGCCCCAGCACCGCAGGAACTCCCCTTCCGGCGTGAACACGCTGACGCGGTGCGTGTTCTCATCCGACAGGTACAGGTTGCCATCCGGCCCGAAGCGGATTTCGGTGATCCAGATGAACTGCCCGGGGCCTTCGCCCCAACCATTGAACTCGCCCAAATAGTCCCCGTCGAAGGTGCAGCGAGTGACCCGCACCCCCTCGGGTTGGTTGGGGTTGGCCCGGCTCGCCACGTACAGCAGCCCATCCGGGCCCAGCGCCAGGGAAACCGGCCCGCTGAAACCCGGCCCGCTCGCCGAGAGCAATCCAATCACGTTGTGGTACTGGTACAGCCCCGCCACCGATAGCGGGTATTCAACAACCGTCGTCATCGTAACCTCGTAGATTTACCCCATCTCCCCGCTGTGGGAGAGGGCCGGGGTGAGGGGAAGTCCCCCTACGTCAACTCAATCGTGACCGCCGGCAGTCCGCACTCCAGCTTGCCGATGGTTTCCAGGCATCGGTCGTTCGCCGGAGGCATCACCGGACCGGACAGCGCATCCCGCCGCAGCCTCTCCAGCGGCGACGACTTCAGCAAACCTCCCCCGCCCGCCAAACGCATGGCCGCGTCCGTCACTGAAACCCCCACCTCCGCGCAGTATTGCTTGGCCCGGTTCACCGCCAACACTGCCCCTGTCGGGTCAGCGTGCCGGTCGGTCAACGCGGCGTCCACCAGCATCAACCGGCCCGACTGGATCGCCACCGACATCTCGCCGATCGCGCGCTGGGTGCCGGGGTGATTGATGATGGTCTCTCCCTCCGGCGTCCAGGTTTTCTCGGTGACGTAATCCGTGATGTACTCGTAGGCCGCCTCGGCGATCCCCAGGTACACCGCCGCATATCCCAGCGAAAAACTGCCCCAGTCCGCGCTCAGCAGACGACCCGCCGGCCCGAACACGGCGTGCTCCGGCGCCACCGTGTTGTAGGAAACCGTGTGGCTCGACGTCGCTCGCATCCCAACCGCGTTCCACTGCTCCGTTACCTCAACGCCGCTCATGTCGCTGCGGATCATCGCCGAAACGATGTTCTCGGGCCCGCCGCCGGTGCCCTCAACGACCCCGGACACGAAGAAGTAGTCGGCCGCGTCCGCCAGCGAGCAGAAATGCTTGGTGCCTGACACCCTGTACCCGCCACCATCGACCGGTGAGAAAGTCGTTGAGAGTACGAACCGGTCCCGCGCCGACGCCCCCGGCTCGCTCGTTATCGACGCGAACAGCCTGCCGTCATCCACGGCCTCGCGGAAATACCAGTTCTTCTGCTCCGGTGTTCCCAGTCCCCCCACGAACGACCCCAACACGTTGGTGTGCATCGTCAGCGTCAGCCCCGTCGAGGCGCAACCGCGCGCAACCGCCAGGATGCACATGGCGAACGTCAGCGGATCTACTTCCAACCCACCATATTGCCGCGGGACCCGCAGTCCCAGCAGCCCTGCCTCGCGCAGATCGTCGTAGTTCTCCGATGGAAACTCCGCAGATTCGTCGTAGCCCGCCGCCCGTCCCGCGAACTTCTCTCTGGCCAGACGGTCCGCCGTCTCAACCAGGGCAACCGATTCGCCGGTCATGGCCCGAATCGCTGCGGATGGTATCGGTTCCAGTTTGATGCTCAAGAATAACTGGTCCCTTGTGATCCGTTGTCATCAAACAGCGTTTGAATCAAGTCAACGGCTTCCATGACGTCCGCTACGCCCTTTTCCACTTCGGCGACCCCCATGTCACTCTCGTAAAAGTGTTGGTGCAAGCTCCGGGCCGACAAATACCCGATACGCAATTTGGCAGCGTCCGCCGGGTTCATCGTCGTCGCCAGGGCAGTGATTTCTTCCGCCACCCGCAGCACGCTGCGATGGGTATTGACGTGCATCCCGTGTCCCACTCCTGCCGCCTTCACCGCCTGCGCGTACGCTCCCCAAGACTTTTCGGCCGCTTGCAGATAATCACCTTCGTTCAGCGATCGTTGGGCCACGGTGCGGTAATGCGCCAAATTGCCGCGGTAAGCCACGGCCTTTTCCCGCGCTTCCTCCGCCGTCAGATTGTAGTTCTGCCGGCTGCCGCTCAGGCCGGATCGGATGGCTTCGTCCACCTGCTGCGAAGTAAACACCGAGTTCGTCATGCACAGTCCTCGCTCTACGCGAACTGGTACTCCCGCGTGGATCCGATCATGCGCAGCGCGTTCAGAATCACCGACTGGTGATCGGCGCCGTTCTCCAGCATCTCCGCCGCCTGCGCCACCAGCGCGCTCCGGTTATCGTCCCGCAGCACCACGTGGCCCAGCAGCTCCAGGCACCCGTCCACGATGCTGGCCGCGTCAACACCCCCTCCCCGGCTCGTCAACGCTTCGACCATGTCCCGTACCCCGGGATGCTCCAGGTTCCCCAGCTCGTCCGCCACGAAGTTGATGCGTTCCACCATGCTCCCGCTGTCGATCCACTCCTTGCCCGTGTGCCAGCCCTCCACCGACGGCGGGTTCAGCAGGTCCTGGTTCATGTACCGGCATTCCAGGGCGGTCTCCATCACGCCCGTCCGCGGGAATTTCAGGTCGCCCACCAGGTGCAGCGTGCCCACCACCACCTCGGCCGGGCTCTTTACCCGAGCGAACCGGGCCGATTCCGACTTGAAAAAGTCCGAGGCGAACATCGTTCGCAGCATCGAGCGTATGTCATACCCCGAGCGGAAGTACTCGGCCTCCAGGATTGCGATTGCCTTCGGGTCCGCCGGCGGAGTGTTCTGCCAGGCCGGAACCTGCACGTCGTCCGCCACGAAGAAGTTGTACATGTGCCGGCTGATGAACCGCGCCGTCGACGGCTGACGGCAGATTATCTCGATAATGTCGTCCCCGTTGAACTTGCCCGTCTCGCCCAGGAACGTCTTTTCGCCGTCGTCGTGGTCATCCGGATCGTAGCGGAACAGCCACGGCGTCTTGCCAAAGGGGATGCTCGCCACGTTGTCGTCGTCGATGGTCCAGCCCGTGAACGCCCGCGCCGCCTCCTGCACGTCATCCTCGGTGTAGTTCTCCCTGCCATCCATGCCGACGCCCATCGAGAACAGTTCCAGCAACTCTCGCCCCCAGTTCTCGTTGATGGCGTCCTTGTGGTTGAAGTTGTTGTCCAGCCAGAAAATCATCGCCGGATCACGGGCCAGCCTTTCCAGCAGCGTCTGGAAACTGCCCAGGCCGTGCTCTCGAAACAGGTCGATCTGGTTCAGCATCGTCTTCTCGTGCAGCACCTTGGCCAGGCCCGTGGCG
>JAJDXU010000472.1 GCA_022823105.1 Dehalococcoidia bacterium | reverse complement strand
TCGGCGGGCCGGACGATTATGTCCGCCAGGCGGTCGAAGACGGCGTCGGCGTAGTAGGCGCGGTACGGCGTGAGCGCATCCGCCGAATACCGGTCGACGGAGTCGGGATCGGTGAGGACGTGCTGAGGCCCGACGATCTCCTCCATCAGGCCGGAGACCTGCCGCCAATCTATCGGAGATGACAAGCGCGGGGAATCGGACACGGTGGATGGAGACATCCCGAAGCCGGAGCGCTAATCCCGGCTCTGGTATTGCCACTGGGTGCCCTGGGCGCTGTCCTCCAGCGTCACCCCTTCCGCGGCCAGGCCGTCGCGGATCTGGTCGGCCAGGGCGAACTGGCGGGCGGCGCGGAGCTCGGAGCGCACCGATACCAGGAGGTCGATGAATGGCGCCGCGGCCAACTCTCCGGAGCTGCTGGCGCGCTCAGCGAAGGTGAGGCCCAGAACGCCTCCCAACTCGCGCAGGGTGGACTGGCCGTCATCAATGCGCTGGCCGTCATCGCGGCCCCGGTTGATGTCTCGGGCGAGGTCGAACAGGACGGCCACGGCCTGCGGGGTGTTGAGGTCGTCGTCCATGGCGGTCGTGAAACGTTCGCGGTGGGGCGTTGAATCCACCTGTGGACCGGACCCGTTGGCCGGCGTCAGGGCGTGGCGCACCCGTTCCAGGCTGCGTTCCACCGCAGCCGCGCCTTCGTCGCTGTACGCCAGGGGGGTTCGGTAGTGGCTGCTGAGGAAGTAGAGTCGCATGGCGTCGGGGCTGAACCGCTGCAGGGCATCCTCCACGGACACCAGATTGCCCAGGGACTTGCTCATCTTGTCGGAGCCAAGCTGCAGCAGGCCGTTGTGCATCCAGTAGCGGGAGAAGGGCTTGGCGCCGGTGTAGCATTCGCTCTGGGCGATTTCGTTCTCGTGGTGGGGGAACACCAGGTCCTGCCCGCCGCCGTGGATGTCGAGCTGCTCGCCCAGGTATTCCAGAGACATGGCGGTGCACTCGATGTGCCAACCGGGACGGCCGGGGCCCCAAGGGCTTTCCCAGTAGGGCTCGCCCGGCTTGGCGCCCTTCCACAGGACGAAATCCATGGGGTGTTCCTTGTTTTCGTCCACCTGGATGCGCGCGCCGGCGATCATGCTGTCCAGGGTGCGGTGGCTGAGCTTGCCGTAGTCGTCCTTGCTGGTCACCCGGAAATAGACATCGCCGGCGGCGGGATAGGCGTGGCCGCGGTCGATGAGGCCGGAGATGGCGTCGAGGATGCGGGGGATCTCGCGGGTAGCCCGGGGGTACTCTGAGGCCCGCTGGATGTTGAGGGCGTCCATGGTGTTGAAGTAGTCACCGATGAACTCCTCGACCAGCTCGTATTCGGATACGCCGCTCTCCTGGGCGCGCTGGATGATCTTGTCGTCCACGTCGGTGAAGTTCTGGACGTGGCGGACCGTGTAGCCTGTGTATTCAAGGTAGCGCCGCAGCGTGTCAAACACGACGTAACTGAGGGCATGACCAACGTGGGTCGATGAGTAGGGAGTCACGCCGCAGACGTACATTTTGACTTCGTTGGCGTCGGCGGGGACGAATTCTTCCATCCGTCCGCTCAGGGTGTTGTAGAGTTTCATAACCGGAGGCGTATTGACTGCTGGGGTCGATTTGGGCGGGAGAGGGTGGATGACGGCGTCGTGGCGATGGGGTTCACGAGCGTGAGAGAAGGGCCACTGCGGTCGCCGCGATGCCTTCTTCCCGTCCGGTGAAGCCCAGATGGTCGGTGGTGGTGGCTTTCACGCTGATTTGCGGCGGCTCGACGGACAGGGCGGTGGCGATGTTGCTGCGCATATCCGCCACGTGAGGAGACAATCGGGGCCGCTGCGCCAGAATTGTAGCATCAACGTTGACGATGCACCAACCGTCGGCGCCGATCACCGAGGCGGTACGCTCCAGGAGCAGGAGGCTGCTGATGCCGGCCAGGGACGGATCGCCGGGCGGGAAGTGCATTCCGATGTCGCCCGCGCCGGCCGCGCCGAGGACCGCGTCGATGATGGCGTGGCTCAGGACGTCGCCGTCGCTGTGTCCGGCGAGACCGCGAGGGTGAGGTATCGCCACGCCGCCCAGGATCAGGGCCCGGTCATCGGCCAGGCCGTGGGCGTCCGATCCGGTTCCAACGCGGTATTCCACTGTCGAGCCTCGTCGCTGGGAGCGTTGGACCATTTCCGGTGGCGCGGAAACTACGCCCCTTTGCTGTTGATCGACTTGTGGACGTACTTCAGGGAACGGTGCGCGTATTCCAGGTCGCCAATGGCGTCGGCGTGGGCGATGATGGGCATGAACGCGACGACAATGGAAACGGGAAACAGTATGGCGGATGCGACCACGATGGCTATGACGCCGGCGTTTTCCAGGGCGGCGAACTGAATGTGAAGTGTTTCGGCGCGAAAAGCGATGGATGCGGGCAGGGGCAAGCCGAACTCCACGGCGGCCAGCATCAGGATGGGCGCCAGGGAGACCACGGCGATGAGGATCCAGAGCACTTCCCAATAGAGGAACTTGTTGCGTTCCCCGTTGACCTGGGAGTGCAGCCGCTGGAGGCGATCGGGCGCCACGGACAAGTTCAGATTGGCCGCGCTCACCCGCAGGAAGTGCGCGTATTCCCGATATCGCTCGCGGCTGACGCTGTTGGCAGCCATCTGAGAACCTCCCAATCCGGCGGGCAGTCTATCACGTTTCCGCAAGTTTGCACGCGCGAAGGCGCAGTATGGACCGCGTCTTCCATGATAGTCATGTTGGAATCGCGGCGCTAGTAATTACGGGCGTCGGTTATCGGCTTTTCGCCTCTGATCCGTCTGTCTCGGCGAGCAGTTGGCTGACAAACGCCAGGTCCTCCGGCGTCGTTACCTTGAGGTTTTCGTAGCTGCCCAGGAAGACCCGCACGGATTGTCCCAGCGCCTCCACCATGCCGGCGTCGTCGGTGTACTCCATCGTGGCGGACCGGTGGGCGCGCATCAACAGGCGGTAATCGAAAACCTGCGGCGTCTGGGCAGCCCACAGCGTGGACCGGTCCGGCGTGCCAGTGATCACGTCGCCGTCGCCGACAGCCTTGATGGTGTCCTTGACCGGGACCGCCGCCACGGCGGCAGACCAGCGTTGAACCGCCTGGAGAGCACGGTCCAATACCTCGCCGGTGATGCAGGGGCGCGCTCCGTCGTGCACGGCGACCCATCGACAATCGCCCAGGGCGAGCAGCCCGGCGTACACCGAGTCCTGCCGTCGCGCGCCGCCACTACAAACCGCCGCGATTTTGTCGAGGCGGTGGGCCGCGACCATGGCCTCGGCTCGGGCCACCGCGTCCTCGGCGACGACCAACGCGATGCGCTCCACCGCGGCGGACCCGGCGAGACGCCGCAGCGTGTGGACAACGAGTGGGATTCCGTGGACCTCGGCGAACGTCTTGTCCGTACCGCCCATGCGAGTGCTGCGCCCGGCGGCGACCACCACCACACCCATGCCCTCCGCAAACGGGACCGACTCGCGACTATCGGACTCTGCCATGCTGTACATTTCGCCGAAAGGATCCGGGACGGGACTCAGATTCACCATGTGGAATCGTGAAATCCGCCCGTGTTTCGTACATTTCTAAAAAAGCGTACTAGCCACAATTATCGTAGATTGGCGATAATGCGGCAATAGTTTATGATTTGACCATTCTACCACCGACATTGCCGCCCCAAGACAGGCGCCTGTTGTTCGCACGAGCAACGGCCCGTGTGCGTAAAATCTGCGCCTCGTCATCTGCAGTAGAGAATCGGCGCAGTCGCCTGGAGGCGACGGTCGAGATACACACAACCAAAGGGGGGAGACCATGGCTGAATTGGAAAGAGCCTACCGGGTTGAGACGGTAAGTTCGGGCACGCACGGAAGGGCCATCTGCAACGCGCGCACGCACCACTGGGTGGCCGATGACAGCACCGGAGACTTCGTGGGAGCCGGCGAGTATTTTCTGTCCGGCATCACCGCCTGCGCCGTCAACATGGTGGAGCGCATAGCGCTGACCGACGACTCGCCGGTGGACTTCATGGAGGTTTCCGCAGAGGCCTATCGTGACCCGGACGCCACGCCGGGCGACATCAGCGTCTATGCCGACGTGCGCGTTCACTTCAAGATCTGGGGCGTGGACGACGACCAGGGCAACTACCTGGTGGACACGTGGAAGAAGCGTTGACCGCTGTACGGTTCGGTCGCCGTGGCGACCCCAAGCACTTCGGTAACCGCTGAGTTCATCTCCGAGGCCCGCCAGAAACACGCGGCCTAGGCGCCAGACGGATACACGTTGGCGCGGGGGCGAATCGATATTCGCCCCCGCCATTTGAATCGCCCGGTCGGAGGGCCGACCCGGGCCGGACACTCGCATTTAAAAGGCCAAAGGAGGCCCCATAGACGTTCTGCTTTCCATATTCCCCGCCGGGCTTTCGGAGGAAGCGGCCGGGCATCTGAAGGATTTTGCCATCGTGATGGCGATCGCCGCTGCCGGCCTGGCTTTCGCGCGCCTGGTTTGGCAGCCGCCCGTCCTCGGGTACCTGGCGGCAGGGTTGCTGATCGGGCCCTTTACGCTGCCCCATCCGGTTATCACCAACCTGGACACCATCGAACTGATGGCGGAGTTGGGGTTGGTACTGCTGCTGTTCGGCATCGGGTTGGAGCTGGGGTGGAGGCGAATCCGCGAAATCGGTCTGCTGGTGTTGGTCATCGGACTGGTGGAGATCACCACCCTCACGCTGCTGGGGGTGCTCGTCGCCAACAAACTGCTGGGCATCCCGGGCGCGAGCGGCCTGTACCTGGGCGGCGCCATGGCGATCAGCAGCTCTGCGATCCTGCTGAAAGGCCTGCGGGATAGCGGCAACCTGCGCTCGGGGTGGGGGCAGACCATCGTCGGCATCCTGCTGGTGGAGGACTTCGCGGCGGTGGTCCTGCTGACATTGCTGGCAGGAATCGCAACCACCGGTTCTACGGATTTGGGAGCCATCGGTTGGCTGGTGGGCAAACTGGCGATTTTCTGCATCGCCGCCCTGGCCATCGGAACGCTGGTGGTGCCGCGACTGATGCGGCTGCTGTCGCGGACTCGGTCCGACGAGACCCTGCTGCTGGCATCTTTGGGATGCTGCTTCGGGCTGGCCCTGGGCGCTCAGTTCCTGGGCCTGTCGGCCGCCGCCGGGTCGTTCCTGATCGGCGTGGTCATCGGCGATACGGACGCCGCCGGGCGCGTGACGCGGCTGGTGAGCCCGGTGCGTGATATGTTCGGCGCGCTGTTTTTCATGTCCATCGGAATGCTGATCGACTACCGCACGCTGGACGATTTCATCCTTCCTGCGCTGGTGGTGGTCGGCGTGTTCATGGGCGGCAAGATGATCGCCAACACCGTCGGCTCGATCCTGTCGGGCCGGAATTCCAGGCAAGCCGTGCAGGTGGGCTTGTCCATGCCGCAGATGGGCGAGTTTTCATTGGCCATCGGCCGCCTGAGCGCTGCGGACGCGGTGGCGGGCCCCATCGTCGGTCCGGTCCTGGCGATAGTCACGGCGATCACGTCGGTGCTGGCGCCGTTGACATCGCGGGTCGCCTCACCGCTGTGCGATTGGGTGGAACGCAAAGCGCCGTCGATGCTGGTGGAACTTGACCTGGCGATTCAACTGGGCATCAGCACGTTCTGGTCGGCGTTCTCGCTGCCCGGACCGACGGGTCGCGTGTTGAAAAGCCTGGTGCGTCAGATCCTGATCAACATCCTGATCATCACGATCCTGACCGCAATCGGAACGGTGGCGGTCTATACGCTGCCGGAGTTCCTCGCCGGAATATTGCCCGTGCCCAAGGACCTGCTGGGCCTGATTTTCGGAGGCGCCACCATAGGGTTGAGCATTCCGCCGGCGGTGGCCATCTGGCGCGAACTGCGGATCCTGGCTCGGTTGACCGCGGGAGCGAGACGTTGGGCCCGGTCGGGCGAACCGTCGCGATTCACCCTGCGGACGGTGATGCAGGACGGGATGGCCACCGTGCTGCTGGTGGTTGCAATTCTCTTCCTGTTGCCCCTGACCATCCGTCTGTTCCAGTTGGGTTCGCTCTCCGCGCCCCTGCCGATCATTCTGCTGATCACTTCGGCGGCGGCGCTGGTGTTTGTGGGCTTCCACATCCACCGGGCGCTGGAAACGGCGTTTCACGAAGCGTTCGTCACGCCCACGACGGGGTTGACGCAACAGCCCGGACCGGATGGCCAGGACGATGTGTTCTCGCCTCGGGATCCCGAAACCCCAGCGTTGTTGGACGGCCAGCATTCTCCGGCCGGCAGCCAGCGGCCCGGCTCCCAGGATCCTGAGCGGAGCGCGACGGAGGAAACGGCGGAGAACCTGTGGCACATCCTGGAAGAGCACATCGCGAGGCTGCGTTATCCCAACCGTAGTCGCGACCCCAACCGGATGCGAAACCCCAACCAGAGGATCGAACAGCCGGAGGGTGACTGACGTTCAAAAGCTCTCCCCGGCGAAGGGCCGGCGGTTTAAGTGCTAAAATGCCGAGAGGCCGCCACGAACGGTACGCGGCGACCGCCGAACTGCACAGCACACGGGACAGGCTCGACCATGCGTATCTGCTCTTTTTTGCCCTCCGCCACCGAGATCGTCTATGAACTGGGGCTGGAGGACCAACTCTACGGCGTGACCCACGAATGCGACTACCCGGCTGCGGCTCGCAACAAGCCGTGGGTGGTACGCAGCGTTTTCGAAGGCACCAACCCCAGCAGCGGCGAGATCAGCCGGGTTATCTCGGAAAGGCTGGCCGAAGGACTGGGCATCTACCATATCGACCAGGAGATCCTGGACGCGGCCAATCCAGACCTGCTGCTGACCCAGGCCATCTGCGAGGTTTGAGCGGTTTCGTCTCGGCAGGTTGCCGAGTCCACCGCCAACATGGACAAGGAGCCGGAAGTCCTGTCCCTGGACCCCCAGTACCTGGGCGACATCCTGGAGGACGTGCGCCGCGTCGGTCGAGCCACCGGGTCGGAGGACGCGGCCGAACGGGTAACCGCGCGCATGCAGGAACGCATCGACGCAGTGACCGGGCGGTCCAAATTGGCCGACAGTCAGCCGCGCGTGCTCCACCTGGAATGGACCGACCCGCTGATGTGCGGCGGGCACTGGGTGCCGGAGATGGTGGAGCTTGCGGGGGGTGAGAACTGTTTCGGCGACAAGGAGATGGGATCATTCCCGCTGGAATGGGACGCCGTGGTGGAAAGCCAGCCGGAGGTCATCGTGCTGATGCCCTGCGGGTTTGAGGTCCCGCGCGCGCTGGAGGACGTGCCCCTGCTCACGGCCAAGGAGGGCTGGGGTGATCTGCCGGCCGTGAAGAGCAACCGGGTGTTCGCTATCGACGCCAGCAACTACACCAGCAGATCCGGCCCGCGCCTGGTGACGGGGCTGGAGATACTGGCGGAGATGATCCATCCCGAGTTGTTCTCGGGCATGGTGCCGGAAATGGGCGCGCGACGGATTTACACGTCAGGCAAGGTGGGTTCGCTATGACGACCGCCAGGCGTCCCCCTAACCCATACAATCCACCCCGATCCGTCCAGTTGCCAGATCCGGATCCATGGGATCTTGATGTGACCACCTACGAGCACGTTCTGTTCCACGGATACCCGGCGGCCCTGAGCCACCACTTGGGCAACCCCGAAACTACCATCATTATCAGCGAAATCGGCGCCAGCCTGAGGCCCACCACCCGCTACGCCGACGTTCGCTTCCCCGACCTGCTCATCGCATTCGACGTGGACCCAGACGCCCGCCGGGACAGCAACGGGTACATCGTTTCCGAACAGGGCAAGCCTCCTGACTTCGTGCTGGAGGTGGCGTCGGCCAGGACGGGCCGCAACGACGAAACCATCAAGCGGGACTACTACGAGGCCATGGGGGTGGGCGAATACTGGCGTTTCGACTCATCCGGCGGTCGGTGGCACTTGACGTCGCTGGCTGGCGATCTGCTGGTTGACAGCGCCTACCAACCCATCCCGGTTGAGGAACAAGCGGACGGTACATTCCGAGGATACAGCCCCGCACTGAGGCTGGAACTGCGCTGGGAGAACGGCAACCTGCGCTGGTGGGATCCCGTGGGCAACCGGTACCTGGAGACCCACATGGAGGTGATTGCGGCACGGTCGGATGCGGAGAATCGCGCTGCAGAAGCTGAAACTCGCGCAGCAACAGCCGAGGAACGGGTGCGACAGTTGGAGGCGGAACTGCGCCGGCGACAATCACCGGATTAGCCCCGATGCGCCGTTAGTTCAGGCGCGCGCCTTTGAAGGGAGAGTTCTGCTCGACCTGCTCGGCGACGATGCGATTGGCCTGCCGCATCATGGTCAATAGCTTTTCCAACTGCTCGCCGGCGGTTCGGGTCTCCAGCAAATCTTGACGGACATCGGGCGGCAAAGGCAGGCTGACGGCCAGGGAAACGGCTGAACGCCTTGCCAGTTCCAACGGTTCGTCGGGTACCGAGACCTCTCGATCCCACCCGCCGGCCATGGCGGTCAGATGACGTTGCAGTTGGACGTACTGCTCCCGCACTCCGGCGACGGTGGTGGTCGAAACGGTGCCCTCTTCATCGTCGATGTAACGCACCAGGCCCACCAGGTGCGGCACGGTCTGGACGGTTTCCACCAACTCGAAGCGCCGCTCCCCTCGGGTGAGGATATTCATCCTCCCCTCCTCCAGGCGCTGCACCTGGGCAATCCGGGCGGTGGTGCCGATTGAGTGGGGTGAGGCCGGCTCGCCAACCTCGTTGCCCTCCTGGATCAGAAGGACGCCGAACGGCTCCTCGCGCTGGACGCAGTCACCGATCATCGCCTTGTACCGCTCCTCGAAAATGTGGAGCGGGAGCGGCATGCCGGGGAACAGCACGACGTTGTTCAGGGGAAACAGCGACAGTTCCGTCAGCGTGCCGGGCGGGAAATCGTCGGGGTTGATGGCCATGATGCCGCAGTATAGCGGTGAGCCGCAACCTCAGCAACTTTGACGACGAAAAGCCCCCGCCTGGCAACGACGGGGGCGTGTTTGCCAAATGTTGGGGGTTCTGCCTAGTGGTGAGCGCCTTCGGCATCCGGCGGGCGGTTGTGGATAGCCTTGGTGCCCTTCCGGAAAATGCACTTGCGGATGTTGTTCTCCAACTCGGTGGGATCTTCAACACCGGGATAGCGCTCCCTGGCGGCCGGACTGCTCAGGTACTCGTACATCTTCTGAAGCACATCATCCTCGGAATCCCCGGTGATAACGGTGCGATCGCGGGGATCGGAAAGGAAGTTGCTGGGCCGGGCATAGTAGACGTCAGGCATGGTTCCTCCTCCTTGGGCAAGGCTGCCGATTCCGGAATCGGCCGTCGCTTACAGTGTCAGAGTGATACACCAAAATGCGACGGGTTGTCAATGGCGGACGCACGTGATCAGGCGGGTACGGGTTGGTAGCGGACCGAGTAGCGGCGCTCCCGGATGGTGAACGCGCTGATGGCGGCAGGATAGAGCATCACCGCGGCGATGGAGAAGGCCAGGATGTAGTTGCCCGTCATCTCCCGCAGGTAGCCGGCCAGCAGCACGCTGCTGAATCCGCCCAGTTGGTGGAACAGGAACGCTACTCCCGAGATGGTCGCCATCGCCTTGAGGCCGTACACCTCGGCGGTGAGGGAGGTGGTCAGCGGCGCGGTGGCGATCCACGACAGGCCGGCCACGAAGGCGAAGATTATCAGTCCGGCCATGATGGGAATCTCGGGCACGACCAAAGACAGCACCAGGATCACGTATCCCGTGCCCCGGCAGAAGTAGACCGCGGCCAGCCAGTTCTTGCGTCCCCCGATGCGGTCCGAGATCCACCCTGCGCCGGTGGCTCCCAGCGCGTTCAGGCCGGACATCAGGCCGAAGATCAGCGCCGCCGTCTGCTGGTTGATACCCTCCTCCACGGCCATAGGCACGAAGTGGACCGACAGCATGAACGTGGTGGAGCCACAGATGAAGTACGAAAAGCTCATCTGCCAGATGGGGAATGACTTGAACGCCTGCCGCCAGTTCTCCGCAAAGAGCGGCTGTGGCGGCGGCGCGTTCGTCACCGCCGGCGATCCCGCGGGAGGGGAGGGAGGGGCAGGAGGTTCGGGGTCGCCGTCGGGAGTCAGGCCTTTCTTGGCGGGATCGTCGTGCAGGAACACAAAGGCCAGCGGAATGCCCAGCACCAGGATCATCACGCCCAGCACGATCCACGACAACCGCCAATCGATCAGGCTGATCAGGTACGCGGCGAATGGGACTATGATCAGCCCGCCCAGGGACATGCCCGATGCGTTGAGTCCGATGACCAGACCGCGCCGTCGCCGGAACCATTTGCTCAGGGTCGCGCCGGTATTGGTCAGGGAGGTGCCGCTCTGTCCCACCGCCGAAACGACGCCGAACACGGCGATGAGATACCAGATGCTGCCCGTGGCCGCCATCAGCAGCGTGGACGCGCCGACCACGAAGATGCCGGCAATCACGACGATACGTACGCCGACCCGGTCGAACAGGTAGCCCATGAACGGCTGGGTCACGCCGTTGAGCAGGGCGCCCAGCGCCGCAGCCCAGGACACGACGGTGCGGTTCCACTCGAACTCGGCCTCCATGGGCACGACGAATGCTCCGAAAGCGTTGCGCGTTCCCATGGTGAGGAACGCAATAAACATGCAGGTGGCGACAACGAACCACCCATAAAACATACCGGTGCGCGCCGGATTGCTGGCCGCCATAATGTCTCCGTACCGGAAAGCGCGAATGGAAGGATTGTATGCCCCAATGCGGCGGGGGCGCAAGGCTACGATGAGGCGGGAACAGAACCTTCCAGAAAAGCAACCAGTCGCTCAGCGGTAGCCGGCAGGTCCCGTAGCTGGCACTCCCAAACGGTAAGCACGGCCCAGCCCTGTTCTTGCAATAGCGCGATGTTGTGAGCGTCGCGGGCGTGGTTGCGGTCCAGCTTCGCAATCCAGTATTCGCGGTTGGTGGTGGGGATACGCACTCGCGGGCAGCCGTCGTGGCGATGCCAGAAGCAGCCGTTGACGAATATGACCTTGCGCCGGGACGGGAAAACCAAATCGGGCCGACCCGGTAGATCAGCCCGATGCAAACGGTATCGAAAACCCAGGCGGTGCAACAACCGCCGGACCCGCATCTCCGGCTTCATGCCTTTCGACTTGACCCGCGCCATGATGCGGCTGCGGGCTTCGGGCGTTACTGTGTCGGCCACGATCACCCCAGCTACAGATAGGTTACCCAGTCATCGGCAAACCCGACGCTTTCGAGTATCTGCTCCGGATCCAACGTCCCCGGCTTTTTCACTTGAAACGAACGAGCGGATCCACTCACCGGCCGGATGATGGTGAACTGGGCACCATTTGGTTGCCATGTAAACGTGTGAACACCGCCCTGAGCGGTCCACCCTTCGAAATTATCGTTAGCGTTGGAATGCCAAATGTAGTCAGCGGGGTCAAACTGAGCGGTTTGAGTCTCGAAAACCTTGAAACGGAAATCGGTCATATTTCGAATCAAAACCACGGTACGGAGGTTAGCGCACTGGTTAGTTGCTTCCTCAACGCGAGCGTTCCAAATCTCCAAGACTTGTCGTCCAGTTTCTTGGATATCCGCAAACGGATCGGTGTTGTCGAAAGAGTATCGTACATTGTTGCGCCCAGAAATCAGCCTTACCTGATCAGTGGAAACAGGGTTCCGTGAGCTGACGGTTTTCGCCGACCATGCGGTGCTGCCTAAGGCTACGTCGGCGATCCCTAGAGGGCTTTTGAAATGTTCACCGTTCACTGCGGCGGCAAATATATCGCCCCAATCATCCCCTGACATATCGTTTCGCCCGACTGCGCTCGAATAAACGATGTTGCTGGCTATCGACCGAATAATAGAGTCCGGGATTTGCCCCAACCGGTATGGCGTTTGGCTGTTCCATCCGCCGCGCAACCTTGGTCCTTGATAGGCCATTTTGTACTTGCTCCAAAACCGCCTGCACCATGGGGACAGGCACAGCATTGCCAGTTTGCTTGCGAATTTGCTGATACGTGCCTGGCAATTCAAACCACTCAGGAAAACCCTGCAGGCGAAGCATTTCTCGAGGCGTTAGACGCCTTTCGCCGTTAACAAGTAGATAATTGTATGATGCTCCGGCGCGTAAGGCGCAGGAAAATGGGTGACTGGATACGTTGCCGCCCTTGTTTTCGTGCCAGATTGATAGGTCATAAGGGCTCTCGTGCTTCGCGTGCCGCTTGCGGCGTATTTCGTCGCTGGCGAAATAGTTGGCGGGAACATCGTTCCTGTTCTCTAAGACCCCCGCCAACGACAAGGGTTCACCGATTCGCTCTGGCCATTTAAACGGGGTGGAATGGTCGCGAAAGCCCACGATGATAGTGCGTTCCCTTTTCTGCGGCAACCCGAAATCCAGCGCATTGAGGACGCTCCAGTCGGCGCGGTATCCCAACTCGTTCAGCTTGGCGATTATCGCCTGCATGGTTCGCCCACGGTTGTGGGTGGACAGCTGACGGACGTTTTCCAAGACAAACGCCGCCGGCCGTTTGGCGCCGATAATTTCTGCTACGTTGAAAATGAGGTTGCCACGGTCATCATCGAAGCCACGCATATCGCCGATGATGCTGAACGGCTGACAAGGGAATCCCGCTAGCAAAATATCGTGGTCAGGGAAGGAGTCAGGCGGGATTGCGGTGATGTCGGCCGATGGCTCCACATCGAAATTGTGCCGGTAGGCCCGGCGAGCCTCGGCGTCAATATCGCAAGCGAAGACGCACCGCATGCCCAGTCCCGTAGCGGCCAAGTGAAATCCGCCGATACCGCAGAACATATCAGCGAAAGTCAGAGGCCGATTGCCGTCGATATGCGCCATAGTTTGCGAAAACCATCCACCCAGGATGTGAGGCTGGGGTAGCGTCCTAATCCTACCAGATAGTCAGGAATTTCGGGTACTCTGTTATGTGATTGTGGGCAAAATCAGCATGTTTTTTGACATAACGCAGAAACTGATACGGCACAAGCACAATACAAACCTAATGATTAAGCTGATACCAAATCACCTGTTCATCATCGACATGGCTTTGAATCTCGTAGTCTATTTGTACGGACGCTATCACTCCCCATGCCTGGCAATTGGTAAGTTTAGTCAAACAATCGACATTGATGATGGTCCGCAAGACGTGTTCCGTACTCGCGACAAAAGCCGCTTCTACCGCAATATATTGCAATCTGCCATCTTCATCAGTAACTTCTATTATTAAGTGTGCACGTTTGAAGCTGCGTAGGTCTTCTGCAATAACATCTGAATTGCCCTGGTTGCGGGACAGTTGAATTATCTCGTGACGGGTGAGTAGCCTTGGGTTGCTGAACCCTAATTCATCTGCAATCAAGTCAGCCTCCTCGCGAGCAATAGCTACGGTGTCCAGATTATTCATCCTTTGGACATCATGCTCAATCTGGTCCAGCCGCCGATTCAACAGTTCTTTTGATTGATCTATCGCTTCGCGGGTTTGGCGGAGACCTACCAAGAATCCTTGCAATGATCGAAACAGTAACGTGGCA
>JAJDXU010000415.1 GCA_022823105.1 Dehalococcoidia bacterium | reverse complement strand
CGACGTGGCCCTGCGGGTGGACATGTCCCGCCCCGGGGAACTGCACCGTCTGATCCGGCGGTTCCTGGACTACGAACTGCCCGGCATCGAGGAGTTCCGCCAGGCCCAGACCCAGTTCAAGACCGACCTGCCGGCGGTGCTGGAGAACCTGCGGCAGTCGGTGGCGGCGGCGGAAGAAAGTAGTGCGGACTACCGGGCCAAAGCATCGGAGTTTCTGGCCCTCTGCCGCCGGAGCATCGGCCCGGACGTGTCCGAGGCCGACGTGAGGGAGATGCTGCTCCAGCACATCCTGACCAAGGACATCTTCCACCGCGTCTTTGACGAGGACCAGTTCCATCGGGAGAACAACGTTGCGCATCAGCTGGACGAACTGGAAGGGACGTTCTTCACCGGCAACGTGCGGCGCGAGGCAATAGACCGGCTGCGGACCTACTACGGGGCCATTGGGCGAGCAGCGGACGAAATCGCCGACTACGCCGAAAAGCAGCAGTTCCTCAAGGCCGTCTACGAGGACTTCTACCAGGCGTACAATCCCGCCGCCGCCGACCGCCTGGGCGTGGTCTATACGCCCAACGAGGTGGTGGACTTCATCATCCGTGGCGCGGACTGGCTGTTGCAAAAGCACTTCGGCAAGACCCTGGCCGACGAGAACGTGCAGATCCTGGACCCGGCCACGGGAACGGGCACCTTTATCACCAGCCTGATCAACCACCTGCCCTTGGACCTGCTGGAACGCAAGTACCGCCACGAAATCCACGCCAACGAGGTGGCGATACTCCCTTACTACATCGCCAACCTGAACATCGAGTACACCTACCGGGAGCGGACGGGTGAGTACCTGGAGTTTCCCAACCTGTGCTTCGTGGACACGCTGGACAACATGGACTGGCAGCAGCGGGGGGCGACGGGGGGCGCGGTGACGCGGCAAGGAGCCTTCAACCTGGGGGCGCTGTCGGAAGAGAACTGGATACGGGTGCAGGAGCAGAACGAGAAGCCCATCAGCGTGATCATCGGGAACCCGCCGTACAACGCCAACCAGCAGAACGAGAACGACAACAACCGGAACCGGGAGTATCCGGAGATAGACAGGCGCATCAGCGAGACCTACATCGCCGCAAGCACGGCGCAGAAGACCAAGCAGTACGACATGTACAAGCGGTTCATCCGATGGGCGTCCGATAGGCTGGACGACGACGGCGTCATAGCGTTTATCACCAACCGTGCCTACCTGGAAACCCGGCAGGACGACGGCTTCCGCAAGGTGGCGGCGGAAGAGTTCACCGACATCTACGTGCTTGACCTGGGCTCGGACGTGCGGCGCAACCCCAAGATTTCCGGCACCACCCACAACGTCTTTGGCATCCAGACCGGCGTTGCCATCGGGTTCTTTGTGAGGGACAAAGCCAGGCTGGGTCAATGCGGCATTCACTACGCCAAGCGCGAGGATGCCGAATTGGCGAAGGACAAGCTGGCCTACCTGCGGGATGCCGCCATTGATGGAATTGACTTTGAGAGCATCGCGCCGGACAAGCGGAACGACTGGCTGAACCAGTCCAACAGCGATTTTGAGGCTCTGCTGCCCTTGGCTAACCGGGAAACCAAGCTGGCGAAACGGACGGAGGACGAGGGTGCGGTATTCGGTTTGTATTCGATGGGCGTCGTTACCAACCGAGACGAATGGGTTTACGACTTCGACCACGCCCATCTTGGCAGCAAGGTTCGGGCGTTTATCAACAAGTATGAGGAAAGCCGAGCCGAACACGGCGGCAAGAATGTTGACGACAGCATTCTCGGCACCTATATCAAATGGACGCGCGATCTGAAGCGTCAATTGCGCTTGGATCTGCCCAACGTGTTTGACCGGGCAATGGTTCGTCGAACGCTGTTTCGCCCGTTTGTAGTAAAACCGCTCTACTTCAGCCAAAACCTGAACGAAATGCAATACCAACTGCCGGACGTTTTCCCTAACGGCAATGATGATGAAAACGAAGTGATTTGTTTCTGCGTCAACGGCAAGGGTTTCTACGTACTGGCCGCAGATAGGATTTTTGACCTGCACTTCACCGGCGACACTCAATGCCTTCCTCTGTACCGTTACACCGCCGACGGCGATAAGGTCTGCAACATCACCGGCTACGGCATCCGGCAGTTCAACGACCACTACCGCCAGGAGTGGGGCGAGGTATTCGAGGAACTGGCCGGGCCCGAGGGCATCACCGCCGAGGACATCTTCGCCTATACCTACGCCGTGCTTCACGACCCGGTGTACCGCCACGACTACCGGGCGGACCTGCTGCGGGAGTTTCCCCGGCTGCCCTTCTACCGCGACTTCCGCCTCTGGAGGGACATGGGGCGGGAGCTGCTGGACCTGCACCTCGGGTTCGAGCAAGCGGAACCGTGGCCCTTGGAACGGGTGGACCTTGAGGGCGAACCCAAGCGGGTAATCCTGCGGGCCGATATAGAGAAGGGAGCCATTGTGCTGGACGACAGGACCACGCTTGAGGGTGTGCCGCCGGAGGTGTGGGAGTACCGGCTGGGCAACCGTTCGGCCCTGGAGTGGGTGCTGGACCAGTACAGGGAACGCAAGCCCCGGGACCCCACCATCGCCGAGCGGTTCAACACCTACCGTTTCGCCGACCACAAGGAACGGGTGATAGACCTGCTGAAGAGGGTATGCACGGTCAGCGTGAAGACTATGGACGTGGTGGACGACATGGCCTACTGGGAAGACGGCCAGTTGGTAGTGTTCGGCGACCGGGACAAGCACGAGTGGTCAATGCTGGGGCTGGAGGCCATGTTCAGTCGATATGACGAAGCTGATGATGACCCGGAATATCAGGCCTGGTTGGCGTCACTGCCGGACATCAGGGAGGGCGACAATTAGCCGATGGTGGGCGACATCGTACTGGCTCCCTTTCCCTTCATCAACTTGCGGCAAACCAAGATCAGGCCCGTGTTGGTAGTAGCTGACGTGCGTGATGGCACGGAGCACGATTGGATAGTGTGCGAAATAACCAGCGGCCGGGGCGCGCACACCCAAGAAGTGGCCATAATGCCGGGGGACCTGCAAACCGGGCAATTGCGCAGGGGCAACAGCCGGGCGCGTCCGGACCGGCTTACAACGTTGAATGAAAGCGTTTTCCAGCGAACCATCGCCCGCCTGACCGATTCCAAAACCGCAGAAATTCTGGTCGCGATCAGGTCCTTCTTCTAGCCGGGTATTCGGATTGGCGTTCGCCGCGCGCCGCCACAGAACTTTCGCAAGTTGTGTGAGGTTTCTCCAGCATTGCGGAACTGCCCCCGATTGTCCACGCTGCGCTGGAGGCATGGCATTCTCACGCGCGCTAATCCCGGACGCCCCGGCCCTGCCGCCCTTCATCTACGCGGGGGAACCGGCCCTGAGCCTGGGCGAGCCGCTGCCCGGTCCCGTCCTTCCGAACCGTGTTGAAGTCTCCCATCAGTTTAGCTACCGAATACAACCAACTCCGTATGCTCAAGATGTTCACCCTGCGTTGGAGCCGCCGGAGCGCATCATCCCGGTGACGGTTTGGCTGAAATTCACTATAATCCCCTTGATTTCCATGACGGAAGGCAGGGCATTCACTCCGGCCACCCTCGATCAATCATCTGGTTGCCAACCCACGTTTTGGGGAACCCTGCCCACTTGCCGGAGAATAGAGGGCATTCGGACCGCCGGAGCCTGCCTCACGTTTTGCTGGAGGAAGCCAGCGATGCCGAGACAACGCACCCACCACAGCCGGATCACCTTGGCCTTGCCCGAGGACTTCCCACAGCGGCTGAAGCGGTTCCAGCGGGAGTCGGGGCTATCCTGGGCGGAACTGCGCCGCCGCCTGGACGTTGACCCGGAAACCCTCCGGCGCTGGCGGGACAAGGGGGTGATGCCCAGCACCGAGAACTATGCCGCGCTGTTGGCGGTGGCGGACTCCTTCGGCCTGGGCCACCTGTTCCGGGACTGAACGGGGCGGCGCTAGTTGACATGCAAAAGGCCCGACATGCGCGCCCGTGCCCCCGGAAGGCGGGTTCCAGGGTTGGAGAACTGCTGACAGACCGCCGTTGCAAACGAGGAACGGCTCCACCATCATAGAGTGATGGTTCACGGTGGCCCCGCAAGGGAGCGGGCTGCGCCCACGCAGAAGGTGAAGCCCTTCCTGCAAGGGTGAATCCGCCTGTTGCGGAACAATCGGAACATGGTGGGAGGAGCTTTCATGGCCTGGGAAGACGAAGGGCTGGACCCGGGGGATACGCCGGAGGAGCGCCGGGAGTTCCGGCGGATGATGGACGCCCTGGGCCGCGAGGGCATTGGCCGGATGATCGAGCAGTTGACCGGGGAGATCGAGGGGAACCCCGAAGACATCCAGCGTCTGTACACCCGGGGGCTGCTCTACAACGAACTGGGCGAGCACCGCCTGGCGGCGGCGGACCACGGCAGGATCATCGCCCTGGCCCCCGGCCACGCCAACGCCCACCACGGGCGGGCCAGGGCCAGGTCCGGGATGGGGCAGCACCGGCTGGCGGTGGAGGACTACGACGCCGCCATCCGGCTGGCGCCCGGCAACGCGGTGGCCCACTACAGCCGGGGGGCGTGCCAGGCCGAACTGGGCAACCTGGCCGAGGCGCTCAGCGACTTTGACGTGGCCGTCCTGCTGGCCCCTGAGATTGCCGACGCCTGGTACGACCGGGGGTTGACCCACGCCGCGCTGGGCGATCTCCTGCTGGCGGTGGAGGACCTGGACCGGGCCATCGAGCTGGAGCCGGGCATGGCCGTGGCCCACTACGAACGGGGTCTGGCTCACCGCGACCTGGACCAGCCCGAACGGGCCCTGGATGACTTCGCCGCCGCCGTCGAGCTGGAACCGGGCTTCGGCCTGGCCCGCTACGCCCGGGGCATCACCAACCTCAACCTGGGAGAGTACGACCAGGCCCTGCGGGACTTCGACGGCGTGCTGGCCCAGGACCCGGACAACGCCTCGGCGCGGCGGGGCCGGGGCGCGGCCCTGGGCGCCCAGGGCCATGACGGCGAGGCGCTGCGGGAACTGGACCGTTCCCTGGAACTGGAGCCGGGCAACGCCGAGACCCTGACGGCCCGGGGGCTGGCCCACGCCGGCCTGGGACAGCATGAACTGGCCATCGAGGACTACACGCGGGTCATCGAACAGGACCCCGGCAACACCCGCGTCCTCTACAACCGGGGAACGGAGCAGATGCGCCTGGGCCGGCACGAGAAAGCCATTGAGGACTTCAGCGCCGTCATCGAGCTCGACCCGGACAACGCGGGTGCGTACCTGACGCGGGCGTTGGTCCTTACGAATCTGGGGGAGCATCAGGCGGCATTGGGGGATTACGACCGGCTGGTGGA
>JAJDXU010000466.1 GCA_022823105.1 Dehalococcoidia bacterium | reverse complement strand
CACGCCAACCAGCCGACTTCGTTCGCCAAGCTGTGGGGCGAGGTTTCCCGCGCGACGAACGATCTGTACCAGGACCTGAAAGAACACGACGCCAACCAGGAAGTGGTGATTGTGCTGTTCACCGAGTTCGGGCGCCGGGTGCAGGAGAACGGCTCCGGGACCGACCACGGCTCGGGCAGCGTTGCGTTCGTGCTGGGCGACGGCGTGAAGGGCGGCCTGTACGGCGAGTACCCGTCGCTGGAGCCGGACAAGCTGGACGAGGGCGACCTGAAGTGGAACAACGACTTCCGCAGCACGTACGCCACCATCCTGGACAAGTGGATGGGTCTGGACGACAAGGCGATCCTGCAGGGTGAATTCGAGCAGTTCGACTTCATCAGGTAGGGCGCCCGCAGTAAGGGGCACCAAGCAGGCGACGCGACATTCCTGCCCGTCGTCTCAGCAGATGCGGATACCAGGTAGGGGCAGGTTTCAAACCTGCCCCTACCTCGCAAAGGGTATGTTGACGCAAAAAGCTTGTCCGCCGCAAGGGCGACGGGTCGAATCGTGAAAGGTGAGGATTATGGTTACGCAGACTGAACTTGCGCCGGTGTCGTTCCAGTACAGCCACGTCATCGGTCGACAGGAAGTGCGAAGCGGCAACGGGTTCTTCAACCCGGTGGCGATCACGCGCGACGAGAATGGGATGCTCTACGTGCTGAGCCGTGGAACCGAGACGCCGGCGTTCTTCCCGTGCAAGCGGGTGACGGTGTTCCATCCCGACGAAGAGGAAGTGGTGGCTGAATTCGGGCAGAAGATACCGCCGGAGGACGCCGACGAGACCACGCCCAACGGGTCGTTCATGTGGCCCACGTCGGTGGCGCTGGACAGCCAGGGCTACGCGTACGTCTCCGACGAGTGGCTGAACCGGGTTTCCATCTACGACCAGGAGCACGGCAACTGGATCGGCATGTGGGGGATCCCCGGCGACGCTCCGGGCGAGATCAACCGGCCGGCCGGCCTGGCCTTCGACAAGAACGATAACCTGTACATGGTGGAGAGCCGGAACCACCGGGTTTCGGTGTTCACCAAGGACGGGAAGTACCAGTTTGGCTGGGGCGGCTACGGCGACGCCGACGGGCAGTTCAACCTGCCGTGGGGCATCGAGATCGACAACAACGGCGACGTGTACGTGGCGGACTGGCGCAACGACCGCATCCAGAAGTTCGCGCCGGACGGAACATTCCTGATGAAGTTCGGCGAATCGGGCGACGGCGAGGGCCAGTTCAACCGACCCACGGGCGTGGCGGTGGACAAGGACGGGCACATCTTTGTGACCGACTACAAGAACGACCGCGTTCAGGTGTTCCGCGCCGACGGCAGCTACATGACCACGATGCGCGGGCAGGCCGGCCTCTCCAAGTGGGGCGCCGAGCGTGTGTACCTGGACCCGACCATCGTGCAGGCCCGGAATCGCGCCCTGAACCTTCAGGAGCGGGAGGGGGCTTTCCAGGGTCCCATCGCGGTGGAGGTGGATGACGACGGCCGGGTGTTCGTGCTGGAGACGGCGCGCCACCGGGTGCAGGTGTTCTCCAAGCAGACGGCGATGTTTGCCGGCGAACTCTGATCCACCGGCGAATCTACGACAGAAAGGCCGCGGCCGGTGTCGCGGCCTTTTTCGTCGGCTCGTCATGCCTGGTGAGATCCAGAGCAGCCATTGGCGCTCGAATCACGCCGACGCCACGCCTTCGTCGCAAGCTTGGCGGGCGAATCCCAATCAGCGCCTTTGGCGTAACATTCGTGTGGTCGATGGCGCGTTGAACAGGATGGCATCGCCGGGCCAACGCGATCGCCGACAGGCTGGGGTGTGCTCAATCTGCCTGTTGGCTATGGTCGGCGTGGTCTTGTTGGTGGCCCACGCTGGATCACGGTCGCCGGTTTGGGCGCAGGAGGGGACGCCGACGCCGGAACTGGGAATGGAATCTTGCCTGGTGTCGGTGAGCGCCGAGAGGCGGGAACTGCGGGTGGGTGAATCCATGCACCTGTGGGTTTGGGGTGCGGGTGTGGAGCCGGACAGTTGGGATTTGGAGGTGGTCGGGGACGGTTCTCTGGGCTTGCGAGGCGCGCGCGTGTCCAATCCTGATGCGGAGTTGGTGGAATGGGCCGTTGTTGGGGAGAGGGAGGGTCAGGTTTCGGTCTCGGTCAGCATGGTTTGCCGCGAGCCTGGAACGGGGACCGATTCGTTGACGCTGACTGTGTTGCCCGCGGAGCCGGCGCCGCAACCGGCCGCAGACTTTTGCAGCGTGCACCTGAGCGTTAGCCATGAGCGAGTTTCGGTGGGGGATGAGTTCCGGGTCTGGTTTGTGGGTGCCGGAACAGTGGAGCGCAGCTGGACCCTGGCGATGGAGGGGGAGGGGTTGGCGATGCTCACAGGGACCAGGGAGTTGGACCCGGAGTATGTTGAATGGCGGTTGGAGGCGGTGGCGGCCGGAACGGTCGGGTTGGTCGGCCGGATGGACTGCCTGGAGTCGGGTGAGGGAGTCTCGTCCGGCGAGATCGTGATCGTGGAGCGCGGCGCGGAGATCCATACCGGGCCGGCGGCCCAGACGGGCGCAGGGTCATCCGCTATTGGAGATCACGAATCCAGCACGTGGGGCACGGCGACGATCGTCCAGGCCGGGTTGATGGCCGCGTTGATCGGGGTGCTGGTGGTTTTGGTCTACGTGTTGCTGCGGCGACGCTAGTGGACCAGCGCGGGGCTGTGGGCGTATTCGTTGGTGAGGTTCTGCTTGCTGTCATGTGTGGGAAGGATTTGGCAAATTGACCCAGCGGGATTTTGACAGCAGGGCACTGACGGCTTGTTATAATTTACCCTGTGATAGTAAGCAGGTCGAAGGGATTCGAACGGTGAGGTTTATTCATGAGGAGGCTGATTATTTGGTTACGTGCCATCCATCGCGCCAGAATCGGTGTATTCGCTTGGTGGCAAGTTGCCGTAGCCTGTTCTTTAGGTACGCTGATGGCGATCGGGATGAGCCTCAACAATAGCGCATGGTCAACGATATTTGCGGTGGGGATAGCAGTCGTCGGTCTCATTATAGTGTTGTGGTGGAGTCATAACCTGAACAGGAGAAAAGCCTCGGGCGAAGATGAAAACGTCTGACGAAAGCAGTCCACCATCAACGCCCGGAAACGGAGGATCTTTCCAACATCACCGTGAAACCATTGCTATTGCTGTGGTCGGCACGGCTACCGCTGTAATGGCTGCTCTGTTCGTGTTGCTGGAGTCCGCCAGCGCTATCGAGGTCGAAGTAAACGAGCCTCTGAGGCGCTTAATATTGTCCGCAGATACGATGGTGCGAGGATTCGGAGTCTTGGCTCTGATCTTGTACGTCTTGTGTACGTTCACCAGCATCCAGTCCATCATCAGCGCGTTGAACGGCAATCTCGGAGAGGCCCACACACACTACCAGTCAACCTTGATATTGTTTCAGTGGCTCGTTTTCCTGGTAGGCGCCGTGGCAGCGTTGGTGTTCATAGCGCACACCGCCGTAGATGGAGCGGTCTTCCAATTTTCGCCAGTCGCCCAAGACAACGCACCATAGGTAAGCAACAGAGATCGGACGAAATCGTCGGCGGAATTTTGGCCTATACAACTCTGGCAGCCAAGCAAATATCGTTTCGCCGCAGGATGCCGGGAGGCGCGCGGAAAATCGTTACGCGTGGTTGGGCGCCGCCGAGGAATACCTCGGATCGGGCACCAATACCCCAGCGTTATGATTGGCGGCGGTTGAGTTCGGCTTCCAGTTCCCTGATGCGGGCTTCTGCGGACAATCGTGCGGCGCGCTCTTCTTCGGCGCGGGTTTGGGCGACTTCGGCGCGGGTTTCAGCGTCCTGCGCGCGTCGCTCAGCGTCATCCCGCTGCGCCTTGGTCTCGGTGAGGTCGGGCAGATACTCGCCGGTGTCCGGGTTCCAGAAACGGAGCAGGCCGCGATGCCAGCACAGCTCGAGTTGGAGGGCGGCGCTGTAACCCCGGATGATGCCATCAGTTCCAGTTTCGACCGGGATTGGTTCGTATCCGTCGTCGACCAGGCGGTCACCGGCCAGGGCGGTGTCGTGATACCGTCCCCCGGTGTGGTCGAAACGCCAGTATTCCGCCACGCGGTAGCCGGCGTAGATCTCGCGCTTTTCAACGTAGTCCCGCCGGCCGGTGGTTTCTGACGCCACTTCCAGCACGAAATCCGGTGGCTTGCCGATTTCGCTGATGACGTAGCCATTGACGCTGGTTAGTTCTTCCGACGAGAAATCTACGCCGAAGGATACCAGGCAGTCGGGCCGGGGAGCCCGAGGCGCTTCGCTGGCATCCTGGCAGAGCCATCCTTCCATGCCAACGAAAGCATCGGGACGCGACAGAAAATGGTCTTCAAGGATGAGGTAGGCGCGGCTGACGTGGGGACCTTGCTCAAGCATGTCAAAGATATGGGATACGCCGGGAAGCGGGGTGAGGCGACGATGCTGGCCGGCCTTGGGCGGTTGGGATGCAGGTTTGGTAGTCATGCGTTCACATCCGCAGGATGACGTCAGGCGCTGCCGAGGAATACCTGTGTGAGTATATCAGTGTCGCGGATGGACTGCGGTGTCCCGTTGTGCACGACGGAGCCCTTGTCGAGGACGTAGGCGCGATCGACGATGTCGAGGACGCCCTTGATGTTGTGCTCGACGACCATGATAGTGGTGTTGAGGCGGTCGCTGATCTCGGCGACCTTCTGGAATACCTCGCGGACGATGATGGGCGCCAGGCCGAGGGTGGGCTCGTCGAGGAGGAGCAGTTCGGGGGAGGCCATGAGGCCGCGGCCGAGGGCGAGCATCTGCTGCTGGCCGCCGGACATCGCGCTGGCGTAGTCGCGGCGCTTTTCGTAGAGGATGGGGAAGAGTTCCATGACGGAGTCGAGGCGGCGGGATTTTTCGGCCCGGTCGTTGAGATAGATGCAGCCCATCTCCAGGTTTTCGGCGATGGTGAGGTGGGTGAAAACGCGGCGGCCCTGGGGGACGAAGGCGATGCCCTCCTTTACGATTTCGTGGGTCTCGGCGGCCAAACGCTGCTGCCGCCAATAGACGGAACCGGATACCACGGGGGCCAGGCCCATGACGGCCTTCAGGACGGTGGACTTGCCGGCGCCGTTGGGTCCCATGACGGCGACGACCTCGCCGGCGTGGACCTGCATGGAGACGTCGTCGAGGGCGCGGACTGCGCCGTATTCGACGGAGATGTTGGTGAGTTCCAGTAGCGGCGGGTCGCCGTTGGATTCGGGTGGTGAGATTGCCACGTCGCTATGCTCCTCGCAATGACAACATGAGACCGGCTATTCGCCGAGGTAGGCCTCGATGACCTCCTCGCTGTTGAGGACGGGTTCGACGTCGCCGGCGGCCAGGAGTGCGCCGCTGTCGAGGACGATGATGCGGTCGGATAGTTCGCGGACGATGTCCATGTTGTGGGAGACGAAGACGATGGTGCGGCCGTCCTCGCGCATCTGCTTCATGATGTCCTTGACGCGCTCGAGCATCTGGGGGAAGAGGCCGGCGAAGGGTTCGTCGAGGAGATAGGTCTGGACGTTCATGGCGAGGGCGCGGCCGATTTCGAGGAGTTTGCGCTGTCCGTAGGACAGTTCCTGGGCGAGGGAATCGCGCTTTTCCCACATGCCTACCTGTTCCAGGATCGATTGCGCCTTTTGGCGGGTGGAGGGCCTGGTTCGCTCGAACAGCGCGGGGAAGAGGCGGCGTTCGGTGAGGACGACCATGATGTTGTCCCAGACGGTGATCTGGTCGAAGAGACGGACCTCCTGGAAGGTGCGGGTGAGGCCGTGGTCGGGGGTCTCGTAGGCCTTGACGACGCGGAGGCCGGCGCCGTCGATGATGACCATGCCGCCGTCGAGAGGGAGGACGCCGCTGAGGAGGTTGACCAGGGTGGATTTGCCGGAGCCGTTGGGTCCGACGATGCTGGTGGTGCCCTGGCGTGGGATGGACAGGCTCAGCTCATCGACCGCGCGGACGGCGCCGAAGTGCTTGGAGATGGCCTCGGTTTCGAGGGCGTAGTCGGTGTGGTCGGACCGGGTTGATGTCATAGACGATACCTCCCAACGAGGCCCTGGGGACGGAACAGCATGAGCAGGACGAGCAGGATGCCGAGTACGGCCTGACGCGCCTGCCCGATGTATTCCGCGGGCAGGTATGGGATGAAGCGCATGCCCTCCTCCAGGAGGACGAAGGCCATCGCGCCCAGGAGCGAGCCCCAGATGGTGGCCAGGCCGCCGAGGATGACGATGGAGACCATGAGGACGGATTCCAGGAGGATGAAGGAGTTGGGGTCGATGAAGGTGGTCCAGCTGGCGAAGAGGCCGCCGGCGATGCCGGCCATCATGGCGGATATGACCCACACGGCGAGCTTGTAGTGGGTGGCCTGATAGCCGAACACCTCGATGGCCTGCTCGTCCTCCCTGATCGCGGTGAGGACGCGGCCGAAGGATGATGACACGATGAACCACGACACCAGCATCACGAGGGCGAGGAACACCACGCAGAGCAGCAGGAATTCCAGCTCGCCGTCGAAATACCAGCCGCCGATCTGGGGTCGGGCGATTTCATGGATGCCGAAGGCGCCGCGGGTGACGGGACGGAGGTTCAGGAAGACGTTGAATGAGATGATGGCGAAGCCGAAGGACGCCAGCACGAATATATCGTCGCGGAAGCGGTTGAACACCACGCCCACCAGGACGGCGGCCAGGCCAGCCAGGACGGCGCAAATCGGGAGGACGGCGAAGAATGGCCAGCCGAAGGTGGGGATGGCCTCGGTGCGGAGCTGCTCGTAGGCCGGGTCGGAGGTGAGGACGGCCATGGTGTAGGCGCCGATGCCGAAGAACCCCACGTGGCCGACGGAGAGGAGGCCGGTGAATCCGACGATGAGGTTCAGGCTGACCGACAGGATCGCCCAGATGGCGAAAACGGTGCCGATGATGACGGCGAAGCCGACGCCCTGCCAGAACATGAAGGCGATGGCCCACCCGATGATGAACAGGCTGGCCCATAGCTCGATGTTGCCGCGGGCGTGGCGGGCCAGTTGGGCGGGGTCGCGGACCAACGCCGTCAGCTCGCGTATGCGCTGGGTACCGACGGGCACGGCATCACCTCCGAGGCAGCAGGCCCTGGGGCCAGAAAGAGAGGAACAGGATGAGCAGGATGAACGCGATGGCGTCCTTCCACTCGCCGGCCAGGTCCCAGATGCCGAACTGCTCGACGACGCCGAGGACGAAGCCGCCGACGATTGCGCCGTAGAGGTTGCCGATGCCGCCGACGACGGAGGCGATCCAACCCTTGAGCAGCAGGAGCAGTCCCATGCGAGGCTGGACGGCGGTGTCGTGTCCGGTGAGGATGCCGGCCAGGGCGGCGTACATAGCGCCGATGAAGAAGACGGCGGCGATGACGACGGTGGTGTTGATGCCGACGACCTTGGAGACTTCTTCGTCATCGCCGATGGCGCGAACCGCCCGGCCGAAAGAGGTCTGCTTGAGGAGGAGCCACAGGATGGCGAATCCCGCCAGAGCCACGCCGATGGCAAAGACGTTGAATCCCTTGATTCGGGCGCCGGCGATCTTCCAGGGGGCGCTGCCGAAGGCGTCGGGCAGCGGCCGGGGAGCGCTCTCGAACACTATGATAATGAACGCGGCGATGGCCAGCAGGATGCCCAGGGACGCCACCAGCATGATCAAGGGCGAGCGGGCGCGCTGGCGCATGTACACGTAGAGGCCGCGATAGAGGGCGAGACCCACGCATCCGGCAAGCAGGCACGACACGGCCCAGCTGAGGTAGAGGCCCGCGCCGGGCGCGCCGGAAACCAGGTAGCCGCACGCCGCGCCGATCAGGGCGGCGGGCAAGCCGGCGAAGACGGCGACACGCGAGAGGCGGACGTTGGGGGAGAATGACTGGATTACCCAGAACGGGATGAAGACGGCGGCGACGGCCGCGGCAACGCCGACAGCCGGGCTCAGCGTCAGGTGGATAAACGCGGGGTACGAGAGTATTACGCCGGCGTAAGCGCCGACGGCGCCGGCCGGCAGGCCGACGAGCAGCGCGATGGCGTTGGGTCCGAAACGGCCGCGGAGGCGCGGATAAAACAGGGTGTGCAAGGTCCAGCCGACGACGCCGGCGACGATGGCGGCGAAGACCGCGTTGACGTAGATGCTGTTGACGTCGGCGCGGCTGCCCAGGGCCGGGGAGGTGCGCAGGTAGAAGACGCCGTATGCCCCCAGGCCAGCGGCGGCGCCGTAGTAGAGGTCAAAGAACCAGACGGTGCTGTACACCAGCGTGAAACCGATGGCGAGCAATGCGTACACGGCGCCCACGGCGAGACCGTTGAACGCGAACTGGAGCGCTTGGGGCGGGGACTGGCCGATTTTCCAGGCGATGTAGGCGATCACCGCCGTGGCCAGGACGGCGGCGAGCAGGCGGGTGCCGGGGATGTTCAGCAACTGGGGCAATCCCCGTGCGCTGTTGCGTTGAGTGGACATGGATTTATGTCCTCACACTGTTATCAGTTATCGAG
>JAJDXU010000088.1 GCA_022823105.1 Dehalococcoidia bacterium | reverse complement strand
AAGCTCAGCGGCGTCGGGCGCAACGGTCTCTGAGTTGGCCACCGATCAAGGACCGTCACGCACCATTACCGCCAGCGTGGTATTCTTGTCGGCGGCGATCTTTTCCACCCGTATCAGTACCTTGTCGTCAACTTATCGTCGCTGCCAATAGTGGTCTCCATACGTCCAGCCAGCCACAATTGGGCAATTCTCTATCAGGGGTGTGATCCAAATTGAGTCAAAAGCAGCTATCACTTCCAGCCAGCAAACTCCGCCTCATACACACCTCAGACACTCATCTTGGCGACCCTGCCGGCCATCCGCGGGCAGATGAGGTGCTGGAGTCGGTGGTCGATGCGGTGAGCCGGTTGGGCGGTGATGTCCTGCTGCTGGCGGGGGACGTGTTCGACAACGAACGGGTCTCGGACGATGTGGTTTCGTGGTTCGTAGAGCAGATGGCTTCGGTGGAGGCTCCGGTCATCGTGTTGCCGGGCAACCACGACCTTGCTCACAACACATCGGTGTACCTCCGGGGTCCGTTTCAAGACGTCCCGGACAATCTGAGCGTGATTCGTGAACCCTGCGGGGAAACGCTGGCTTTCCCGGAGCTGGGGCTTGAGCTTTGGGGGCGGGCGATGCTGTCGCACACTCCCGGATTCCGGCCGCTGGAGGGGATGCCGTCGCCAACGGAGGGACAATGGCTGGTGGCAATGGCCCACGGCCACTTCCACTTCGAGGACGACCGCGACCAGCGCTCGTCGCCCATCTACCCCGAGGACATCGCCACCGCCGGTTGCCACTACCTGGCGCTGGGCCACTGGGACAGGCACGCCGACGTGTCCCGCGCTGATACGACCGCCGTGTACTCCGGCTGTCCCTACGGCCCCATAGGCGCGCCGGAGCAGGGGGCCGTGTGTGTCGTCGACCTTGATCCCGACGCCGGAGTGAGCTATCGCCTGGAACTGCTGAACCCCGGAGCAACCGAACTGTCAAGGCATACTCGAACTTACGTCAGGCAGGATGAGCTTATGCTACGGCTCACGCGAGATTTACAGCAGGCAGGATGAGCTTATGCTACGGCTCACGCGAGACCACAGGATATGCATGCTCGACCCTGCCAATCCGCTGGACATCCCCATCGACTCGGGCGAGGCGTTGATCGTTGAAACGCGGGACGAAAAACAACTGAAGGCCCCGGCCATCGGCCCGATCAATGTCCACGGCGCTGAGCCGGGTGACGCCCTGCGAGTGGACTTCCTGAGCGTCGCTCCGCGGGCATCGGGGGTGCGGCGCACATGGTGTCGCCGGGGCGCGGTTGCCTCTGGCAGGAGTTCGACCACTCCTACCCCACGGTCATGACCATCCAGGACGGACACATTGTCCTCCCGTCCGGCATCAGGCTGCCGCTGAACCCGTCCATGGGCCTTGTGGCGACGCCTCCACCTACCCGCAACAGACGGCCATCGTTAGCCGTCCCTGGTGATGGGAATGCTGCGGCTTGACGGGGTGAAAAACATAGCAGCCGCCCTGCGCCACTATGCCTGGAAACCCTGTGCGACCCTCACCCTCACCGGCCTGCTCCACAACAATTGAAAGACCCTGGGTTGCGCCGGGGTCAGCGTACGCCGTATGGTAACGTCAATTGGTCCGAAATGGCTGAAGGACGTATTGGTGTGAGACCACATTCCCGGGAATCGCAGATGTTAATGCCCAGCGAATTTGACACGTCTTTGGAACGGATTCCGATTTCCTCAATTCCGGCGGTAAACGTGGCAACTGTGCCCCAGAGGAGCCCGCTGCGCTACCCGGGCGGCAAGACTTGGCTGATTCCCCACGTGCGCGCCTGGCTTTCCGGGATTAATCCGAAACCCGAAGTTCTGGTCGAACCATTCGCGGGGGGCGCCGTAGTGTCCCTTACGGCGGTGATGGAGGGATTGACCGAGCGGTGCGTCATGTCGGAAATCGACCCCGACGTTGCCGCTTTCTGGAAGGCGGCACTGTGGCACAGCGACGAACTCATCGGACGCGTGCTTGCATTCGTTCCGACTCGTGAGAGCGTGGCCGAACTGGATTGCAGGGTGTCTGGCACTGTGGTGGAGCGTGGTTTCCGCACCCTAGTGCTCAACCGCACTAGGCGTGGCGGTATCCTGGCCAACGGTGCGTCGCTGGCGCGCGTTGGTGAGGCTGGCAAAGGGGTAAGATCCAGATGGTACCCAGATACCATTTCACGCCGCTTGAAAGCAATTTCAGAATACGCCGACAGAATCGAGTTTCGAGAGACTGATGGGCTAGGGATTTTGCAGGAAAAGACCTGTGCGTCCGATTCACGGACGGTCGTTTTTGTTGATCCTCCATACACTGCGGCGGGAAAAGGAGCCGGGAAACGATTGTACAACCACAAACAATTGGACCATAGGGAACTCTTCGCTCGCTTGGCCCAAACCGAGACGGATTTTCTGATGACCTACGACCAATCCCCTGAGATTATCGACCAGATTCGCAGACACTGTTTTCAAGTCAAGCGAGTTAATATGAAAAACACCCACCACGACCAGATCTGGGAATTGCTGATTACGCGCCGCCCGGTGTTCTGACGCGGCGGACTAGCGAACTAGAGCATGCCTCGATACGGTATCTCCGAGTGGTTTGGGATTCCCTTGGTCGCATTCTCTCCTGAGGAGAGAATGCATGTGGCTTCGAGTGCTTTGGGCCAAGTGAGATCGCTTCCCTGCCCTTTTAAGCCAGGCCAGCCTGCGTGTTCCAAGGCGGGAGGAGTCTGCTCCATCCAGCTTTATGATGAAGGTCCCAACGGACGCATAGGCGAATCGTTGGGCGCGCCAGTCATAACTTGCCCGGCCCGCTTTGAGCAAGACCGCCTTTTAGTACGCTGGCTGGCCGAAATAGTCGGATTCTCCCCTGATGAGGCAAAGGTCGCCAGGAAAATCCCATTCATGCAGAGCGTTACCACTGACAAACCGGCCGGAAAGATTGATTTGATAGTCGCCAAGACGGAAGGCGACCGTTTGGAATGGTATGGGCTGGAAATCCAAGCAGTTTACTTCTCTGGACAAGGGATGTCGTCCCAGTTCCAAATTCTCGAAACTGACGAGGACACTGTTCCACCATACCCGAATCATACCCGGCGTCCGGACTGGCGATCGTCGAGCGCCAAGCGTTTAATGCCGCAACTCCAGGTAAAAGTCCCGACTGTACGGCGTTGGAACTCTAAGCTGGCGGTCGCAGTTGACCAACCGTTCTTCGATTCAATCGGTGGACCAAGCGCAAATCCAACGCAAGACATAAATGATGGGGACATCATCTGGCTGGTTCCCAGATTGTCTTGGGACGGTACCCAAGGCCGCTTCCGTCTGAGTCGTGGACATTGGGAGGTCCTGACATTGGAAGACTCTAATGACAAGCTGCTGGCCGCCAGAACGATTGCCCGCGACAGCTTCGAGACTGCTCTCGTAGAGCGGCTTTCTTCGCTCGAAAAGTGAGGTACACCCGCTATTGCGGGTTTTGGACTGGGGTGGCGGCGGTGGTATAATCGGCGGCGCAATTGTCGAGGCTCTGCCTCGGCCGGTTAGGAGCAGGTGCCTGGCGCGGGGCGCCGGGACTTGATGCACCCCGGTTTCGGGTTCGAGAGTCGTCCGTGGACCAGATACGCCGGTACATAGCCTTCCTGCAGGAATACTCCGTCCCGCTCATCCTCGGCGTCATCGTCGGGCTGGTGTGGGCCAACATCCACTTCGACAGCTACTACAAGATCGTCGAGTTCGACTTCTGGAACTTCGGTAAAGGTCCGTTCCTGGATGACGGCGCCCACCACGACCTGAACGACTTCTACATCTTCGGCAAGCACATCACCGTCCACTTCCTGATCAACGAAATCTTCATGGTGTTCTTCTTCGGCATCGCGGCCAAGGAGATCACCGAGTCGATACTGCCGGGCGGGGCGCTGAACCCGCTGCCCAAGGCGATCAACCCGATCATGGGCACGCTGGGCGGCGTGTTCGGCCCGGTGGGGCTGTTCATACTGCTGGCGGTCATCTTCTACGGCGGCACCGAGGACCTCGGCAGGATGATGTTCCCGGCGGAGGGCGTCCTCGGCGGCTGGGCCATTCCCACCGCCACCGACATCGCGCTGGCGTGGCTGGTGGCCCGCGTGATATTCGGAGCCAGGCACGCGGCGGTGAACTTCCTGCTGCTGCTGGCGGTGGCCGACGACGCCATCGGCCTCGTCATCATCGCCGTGTTCTACTCGGAGAACGTGCAGCCGATGTGGCTGCTGCTGACCCTGGGCGGGATGGTGGCCGCATACGCTTTCCGGCGGCTGGGCGTATCCTGGTGGCCGGTATACATCCTGATTGCCGGTGGCATGAGCTGGACGGGACTGGTCAAGACCGGTGTCGAGCCGGCTCTGGCGCTGGTGTTCATCGTGCCCTTCCTGCCAGCATCGCACGTGCCGGAGCACCACGACGCGGAGGCCGTGGAAGGCGAGGGACACGGCGGCGAGCTGGAAGACAGCCACGCCGTCGCCCACGCTCACGAGGGGCATGGCCATCAGGCAGGGGTGCTGGAGCAGTTTGAGCACCACCTCAAGCTGCCGGTGGATTTCGGCCTGTTCTTCTTCGCCTGGGCCAACGCCGGTGTGGCCTTCGGCAACATCAACGCGGTGACGTTGATGATCCTGCTGTCGCTTATCGTGGGGAAGACGGTTGGGGTGTCGCTGTTCTCGTTCGTGATGTCCAAGGCCGGGTTCCCGCTGCCCGAAGGCATGGGGCTACGGCACCTGATGGTGGCCGGTATGATCGCCGGGCTGGGCCTGACGGTGGCGCTGTTCGTGGCCAACAAGGCCTACGCGGGGACGGACTTCCTGGACCCGGGCAAGATGGGCGCGGTGTTCAGCGTTATCGTGGGGGCGCTGGCGTTCGTGTTCGCTCGCGTCATCGGCATCCGTCGCGAACAGGACTAGACCAACGACTAACCACAGAGTACACGGAGAGCACAGAGAGTTCCGGGTGGTTTTTCCGGGATCCCCTGTGGCCTCCGCGCTTTCTGTGGTTAATGTTTCGGAGAGGGAATGATGATTGGCGTACTCACGCACCACTGGGCCAAGGCGGACAAGATCGAGGAGGCCAAGACGCTGCTGGACGGCAACGGGCTGGCGCAGAGCAAGGCACCGGGATTCGGCAGCCGCCAGACGCTGATTTCGCTGAGCGACCCGACGAAGATCTCGACGCTGGTAACGTGGGACAGCAACGAGATCTACGACGCGTGGCGTGCCAGCCCGGAGCGCGCCGTCGCCATGGCCGGGGCCGAAGAGCTGTGGGCGCAGCCGCCGCAGTCGGAGCGCTTTGACGTGGTGGACTGACCTCCCATTCATACTTCCACTAGAGAAAATGCGGCCTTAGTGTGAATCAAAGGGCAAGACTGGAACAGATCATTTTTCTGGCGTGCGGCCGGAATGGAAACAGCCAAACGACGGCAGGTCTTGAATAC
>JAJDXU010000097.1 GCA_022823105.1 Dehalococcoidia bacterium | reverse complement strand
GAACGGTTCCTGCACGCGTTCAACATCAACTATTACCTGGTGGAATCGGACGAGGACGCCGACCGGATTTCCATTGCGTTCGAGGAAGCACAGCGGAACAAGAAGCCGGTGGCCGTGCTGGTCGGCGATGAATATCACGGGTTCAACGTTAGCCGGTAATATCCCCTGAGGGTTGGAATATTTGGAATGACGGAGGGAGACTATTGGGTCTCCCTCACCCCGGCCCTCTCCCGGAAAGGAGAGGGAACCTTGATCAGGAAGTGATTGACATGATGAAGACGGCGGAAATGCTGGAGATCTTCAAGCAGCATCGCGGCGACGCGGTGGTGATACCCGGACGCGGGGGGAAGTTCTGGGTGGAGATGAGCGACCAGCCCGACCGGGACCTGCCCCTGGGTGATCCGGCGATGGGCGGACACGCGTCGTTCGCGCTGGGCCTGGCGCTGGCGATACCGGACCAGCGAGTGGTGCTGTTTGATTCGGAGGGGGACGTGCTGATGGGCATGGGCGCGCTGCCCACCATCGCGGAAAAGGCGCCGTCGAACCTGTATCATTTCATGCTGGACAACGGCGTGTACGCGACGACCGGAGGCCAGCCCGTGCCCAACGCAGAGCAGATGGAGTATGAGGTGGTGGCGCAGGGCTGCGGATATCCGGCGACCTACGCGATCGACAACCTGGAAGACTTCGCGAGCCAGATCGAGGAGATCCTGGGGCAGCCCGGGCCGGTGTTCGTGGCGCTGAAGATAGATCCCGAGATCATCAACGAGCCGATCAACGCTCGTCCGCAGTGGCAACGCAAGACGCGGAACCAGGCAGTTGCGGACATGCAGGCCGAATTGGGCATCGCGCCGTCGGCATAACGACTTGGCGCCAATTCCAATAAAACGCACATGCCTGCCACGGCAGGGATAACGCCGCGTGTGCTACGTTAGGCGGGAGTAACACCGTCTCACGGCTGCTGATGGCGTCCACGTCCAGCCGCACATTCACGGCAGGAATGCTCATATGACCACTACCACAAGCAATACAACCACCACCAATCACAGCCTGGTTGGGAACGCCCTGCAACTCCTGGCCGTGGGGTTGGGACCGTATATCGTCGCCATGTTGCGCCAGGCCGCGGGGAGGGGGCACTACGTTCCGCACGACGTGGACACATTCGGAGACGTCGAGGGCGATGTAGCGGTGATGCTGCGGGTGATGTCGAGCGGCTGGAATGAGGTATTTCGCGACTACCTTGGTCCGATTGAGCGGAGCCTGGTTTCCGAGATCAGGGAAACCCGCAACCGCTGGGCGCACATGGAACCGTTCGATGACGACGACCTGGACCGGGCGCTGGATTCCATCTGGCGGCTGCTGGTTGGAGTGGGCGCACACAATGAAGGAGACCGGGTCAACCGGGCCAAGCACCGGCTGCGGCGCCGACGGTATGGGTCGGAGACGTCCGCCTCCGAGACGGTTGGCGAGGAACGCGCACGCGCCAGCGGCCCCGCTCCGACGCCACACGAACCTCAACCCGCTCCTGTCCAGGTTTACGCTGCGGAACCTCAAGAGCCGCCAACGGCGCCTCCGCTGCTTTACTCCCCACAGCCGACGGCGGTGGGCATCCCGCCGACACCCGGCGTGGACGGCGGGGAGCACATGGCAATCCTGATCCAGCGTGGGGTTTCCTGCCGACAGCAGGGAGACTTCCATGCGGCAATTACCAGCTTTGGCAAGGCGATCAGCATCAACCGGGAGTACGTGGAAGCGTGGTACCACCGGGCGTTGACCTGGGGCCACATGGGAGAGTACGAGCGGGCGATCAACGACTTCAACCGGGTGATCTCACTGGACCGGGGGTTCGCGGATGCCTACAACGGTCGGGGTTACGCGCTGTTCTGCCTGGGCGACGATCCTAAAGCGATCGCCGATTTTGAAGCGGCGATCGAGATCGACCCGGATGACGAACTGACCCGCGCCAACCTGGAGAAAGCGCAGCAGCGGTGGTCCGAGCGCCGCAGCGGCTATTAGGCGATTGGCGGGACGGGCCAGTCGATTCGGCTACGTCATTTCCCCGAGAAATTCCCGCATCCGGTCAACGCACCATTCGGGATAGATAACGTTGACGCCGTGGCCGAGGCCGGGCCACGTCGCGAGCCGGCTGTTGGGAATCTCCGAGGCCATGAATTCCTGCTGCTCCATGCTGGTGGTCAGGGACTCATCGCCGGTGAGCAGGAGGGTGGGCACGGAGATGTCCTTGAGGTGGGGGCCGAAATCGAGGCTGTCCAGGTAGCTGTGCAGCGCCTGTCCGATTTCCGCCGGGGTTTTGTCCATCTCCTCGATGTACCAGTCCTTGAGGCCCTCGGCGGCGTGGCGCATGTCGAGGCGGAAGTTGATAGTGGCGGCGGACCAGGCCCCGATGCCTCCCTGTTCCATGGTGGCGAGCCAGCTTCCCCCGGGAGTGGCGTTTTCGCGGCGAGTGAGGCGGCAGGGCGAGTTGCACAGCACGAGGGCGCGGCAGCGGTCGGGGTGATCGTGGGCGAACTGCATGCCCATGATGCCGCCGAATGACTCGCCGACGTACACCACCTTTTCGGCGCCGGCGTCATCGAGGATGGCGAGCAGGTCGCCCATGAGGGTGTCCAGGGTCGGCTCGTAGCGGTCGGGGTCGATGGAGGAGAGGCCCATGCCGCGCATGTCCGGACGGATGACGCGGTACTCGCGGCTGAGCAGGGGCGGCCAGTTGTACCAGAAGTTGCCGTTGCGCGAGAAACCGTGCTGCAGCACGATGGCGTCGCGGGACGCGCGCCAGGGGTCGGTGAAATCGTCGAGGTAGTAGTGGAGTTGAGCGTCGTCGCGTTGGATGGTTGGCATAAGTGACCTCCGCTGATTGCGGTTTGGGCCGGTATAGCATACCCTTGCGACGGCGGCAATCCGCATGCGAACACGATGATCGCGAACGAACCAGGGATCGAAGTATGACCGCAACACTGGGGCCGACGGCTCTGTCCGAGCCGGAGATTCAAGCCCGACTAGATGAACTCATGGATGAGGTGAAATCTGCGTCGCAGATGCAGGTTGGCTACCCGACCAACCAGACTTACGAATACAAGGGGCTGTCGTCGTTCCTGGACTATTCCATCAACAACGTTGGCGACCCGTTTCATGAGAGCAACTACCGGAGCAACACGCATGCCTTCGAGCGGGAGGTGATTGCCCACTTCGCCGGCCTGATGCGCATACGTCCCGAGGACGCCTGGGGCTACGTAACGTCGGGCGGCACCGAGGGGAACATGTATGGGCCGTACCTGGCGCGGGAACTGTTTCCCAACGCAATGTTCTACTTTTCGGAGGAAACGCACTACAGCGTGCTGAAGAATGTGCGCGTGCTCAACGCTCGGTACATCATGATCAAGCGGCAGGACGACGGGGAGATCGACTACGACGACCTGCACGAGATGATCAGGGTCAACCGAGACGTGCCGGCAGTGATCATGGCGAACGTGGGGACCACGATGCGCGGGGCGGTGGATAATATCCCGCGATTGCGGGATATCCTGACGGACCTGGCGGTAACCAACTCGTACATTCACGCCGACGCGGCGCTGAGCGGGATGATCCTGCCGTTCGTGGACGACCCGCAGCCCTTCGGGTTTGACGCTGGCATCGACAGCGTTTCGGTGAGCGGGCACAAGATGATCGGCGCGCCGCTGCCCTGCGGAGTGGTACTGACCAAAAAAACCGCACGTCGAGCGGGTGGGGCGGGCCATCGAGTACGTGGGAGTGCAGGACACCACGTTGTCGGGGTCGCGGAATGCCTTCACCCCGCTTTTGCTGTGGCAAGCGTTCGCCCGCAGCGGCGACGACGGATTCCGCCGGCTGGTGAAAAAGGCGCTGGACACGGCGGAGTATGCGGTGGGACAGTTCAACGAACGCGGCATCCCGGCGTGGCGGCACAAGAATTCCGTCACGGTGGTGTTTCCGCGTCCCGCGCCGGAGGTGTTTCGGAAGTGGCAGATGGCTCCGGAGGGAGACATCACGCACATCATCACGATGCCGCACGTCACGCGTGAGATGATTGACGAACTGGTCAATGACTGCACAGCATGAGGAGTCCGCTGCAATGAGTCAACCGAACCTGGCGAACCGCATCGTGATCATGGCGGACAACAGGGTGGGGGTGATAGCCGACATCACCGGGTCCCTGGCCGGGGCGGGCATCAACGTGGAAAGCCTGAACACCGAGTCGATGGGAAGCCGCGGAGCGATCATTCTGACGGTGGATCAATACGACCACGCCCTGTATGTACTGAACCAGGCGGGGTTCAAAGCGGTGGGGGACGACGCGCTGGTGATACGACTGCCGGACCAGCCCGGTGCGCTGGCGTCGGTGGCGGACCGCCTGAAGCAGGCCGGCGTGAACATCCAGAGCATGCACATCCTGGTGCGGCAAAACGGGCACGCCATGATCGCCCTGACAACAGACAACAGTGAAGAAGCGCGTCAGGCGATCGGCAGCGAGTTGATCGTCTGAAATCGATCTGCCCGATCATCCGGGAGCCCCAAACGGAGGAAGGACCATGCCAGCCCGCACGGGAGCCGAATACATAGCCGGACTGCGAGACCGAGCGGCGGACGTGTACATCGGCGGCGAACGAGTGAAGGACGTGACCCAGCATCCGGCGTTCGCCGGAGGGATACGAACGGTAGCCGGGTTGCTGGACATGCAGCACGACCCGGCGTTGCGCGACGAAATGACCTATGAGTCTCCCAGCACCGGAGACGCGGTGGGGCTCTCGTTCATCATGCCGCGCAACGCGGAGGACCTGGCGCGGCGGCGGAACATGATGCGGAACTGGGCCAAGTTTTCGTGCGGGATGATGGGCCGGACGCCGGATTTCCTGAACGTGGCGGTGATGTCGATGGCGGCGGCGGCGGACTATTCGGGGCTGAACAGGCCGGAGTTCAAGCAGAACATCCTGGACTACTACGAGTACATCCGCGAAAACGACATCGTGATGACGCACACGCTGGTGAACCTGCAACGCAGCCGGTCAGTGGGCGCGACGCCGTTTGACGACCGGACCGAGGTTGCGCTGTCGGTGGTGAAGGAGACGGACGCGGGCATCGTGGTGCGGGGCGCAAGGGTCCTGGCCACGCTGGGCCCGTTGTCGGACGAAATAGCGGTGTATCCGGCGCGGACGCGGCGCGTGCCGGCCGGCGAGGAAGGCAAGTACGCCTTCGGGTTTTCGATCCCCTGCAACTCGGAGGGGCTGAAGTTCCAGTGCCGCGATTCGATTGACCTGGGGAGGTCGCATTTTGACCATCCGGCGGGCAGCCGCTTCGAGGAAATGGACGCCATCGTGTTCTTCGACAACGTGCTGGTGCCGTGGGAGCGGGTGTTCCTGTACAACGACGTCATCCTGTGCAACCAATGGGGCGAGCGCACCAATCGCAACGCGCACACCGGCCACCAGGTGGTGACGAAGAACGTGGTGAAGTGCGAGTTCATGCTGGGCCTGGCGACGCTGATGGTGGATACGCTGGGGTCGGGCGACCTGCCGCCCACGCAGCACATGATCGCGGAGATCATCGAGAACCTGGAGATCACCAAGGCGCTGCTGGCGGCATCGGAGGCGCAGGCGTCGATCGACGAGTGGGGGATATTCTGCCCCGACTACCGGCCGCTGCTGGTGGCGCGAAAAAAGATGATCGAGATGTACCCGCGGATGGCGGAGATACTGCATTTCCTGGGGTCGAGCAGCCTGATGGCGCTGCCGGCGGAGGCCGACCTGAACGGGCCTCTGGCCGATGATATCCGGCAGTACATGGACACGGACACCGCGACGGCCGAGGAGCGGATCCGGCTGTTCCGCCTGGCCTGGGATGTGTCATGCAGCGCGTTTGGGAGCAGGCAGACGCTGTACGAGCGATACTTCGGCGGCGACGGCGCGCGCAACGCGGCGCTGCTGTACCAGATTTACGACCGCGGCGCGCAGCGGGAAATGGTGGAAGAATTCCTGTCGCTGGAGTAATCAATATGATCACGGTGGCTGAAATCAACATTGCTCCGGTGAAGTCTATGGCGCTGGTTCCGCTGGAATCGGCCAGCCTGGAACTCGGCGGGATCACCAACGACCGGCGTTTTTACCTGGTGAACGGACAGGGACGACTGCTGTCCCGCCGGCAGGTGGGCAGATTGGCGCAGTTGGTGACTACGTGGGACCCGGAGTCGGAGCGGCTGCGCATCGAGTTTCCAGACGGGCGGGTGCTGGAGGGCCAGCCGGAGTTGGACCGCCCGGTTTGGACGATAATCTGGGGCCGGCGCGTGCGGGCACGCGCGTTGCAGGGCGACTGGATGCAGGCGATCAGCGAGTTCTGCGGCCAGCCGGCGGCGCTGATGATGTCGGACCTGCCCTGCCAGGTTTTCGACGAATTTCCGGTGTCGGTGCTGTCGAGGGCATCCGTGGAACGGCTGTCGACGGAGATGGGGATGTCGGACGACGAGTGCCTCGCCACGGACCGGTTCCGGCCGACCCTGCTGCTGGACGGCTGCGAACCGCACGAAGAGGACGGGTGGATGAACCGCGCCCTGATCGTCGGAGACGCGGTGGTCAGAGTGCTTGCGCCCGACCCTAGGTGCGCCATCGTGGATCAGGATCCGGTTACCGGGGAGACGGACGCGGAAGTCGTGCGGTCGATCCTGGGTTACCGGCCCAACGTGTTGGCGGGGTACTTTGGAGTGTACGGAATCGTGGAGAGTCCGGGCGTGGTGCAGGTGGGCGACGCGGTCACCGTGAGGACGGACGAGATGCCAGAGCGGTTTGTCGGTTTGCCGGTATGACCGATAACCCCTAGAATGTAAACGTTCCGGGTACGCCGCTGGGCGCACGTTGGCCCGGAGGGATGGCGGATCATGCGAATGCCGGGACAGCGCCGGAGCCAGGAACCGGATGAAGTGGGGCAACGGGCCGGCCTGTTCGCCGAGTCCATACGCGACGGAGACATGGACCTGGCCTGGTCGATGTTGTCCAAGGAAACCCGGGGCATGAGGATGGGAGTGTGGGCCACCCGTCTCAGCATCGACATGCAGATCGCGTACCGCGCGGCCTACGACGCCAGGCATCCGATGCGGGCGTCCCTGCTGGACGATTTCCGGACCACGGTGCTGAGGCTCTGGCCGCTGGAAGACCTGTCGGACCTGGCGGCGGCGCCGACGCGTTACGTTGACGACGAGCACGCTTTCGTGTTTCTGCCCTTCGGAGTTACCGACGAAACGGTGGTGCAGCACAGCACGCTGATGTCGGGCCTGATGATCCCGATGCTGTACGAGGACGCGCAATGGCAGGTTGACCTGCCCGGTTGGCGCTTCCTGGACACCTCAGGCGCGGGCGGACGTGGCTAGACGACGGGGCCGAACCCGTTCGCGCGGGGTAAAGTCGGCAATGTTCGCTTCGGCCTCCGCAGATACACCCCTCGCAGCGTCGCGGGACGGGGCGTTGGTGAGGAGACGGGACGATGATGACGGACGCTGCGCGTTATGTGAACGGGAAGTAGAGCGATTCACGGTGCATCACCTGGTGCCGCGGGCACGAGGGGGCAACCACGGTCCGACGGCCCGGCTATGCTCCACCTGCCACCGCCAGGTCCATGCCATGTTCTCCGAAACCACGTTGGCGGAGGAGTTGTACAGCGTGGAACTGCTGCGGGCCAACGCCCGCGTGGCGTCATTCCTGCGCTGGATGCGCAAGCAGCGCGGAGCCGCGTTCCGGGTGCGGCGGGCGCGGGAACGGGCTTAAATCAGGTAATCCAAGATACGGCCGCACTCGTAAAAACAGGTAACAACGTCCGGGATGCTGGCGCCGTGATGGAATCGTGGCGGGATAGACTGGGCGTCAGGGAAGTCAGCGTATGACTACGAGCAACGAAACGGCGGACGCAGTGATCATCGGCGGGGGCGTGATGGGTTGCAGCATTGCCTGCAACCTGGCGTTGACGGCACACAGACACGGGTTGCGGCGGATCGTGGTGTTGGAGCGGGATACGTTGGGCAGCGGCTCCACGGGCCGGAGCAGCGGCTGCATCAGGATGCACTACTCCACGGCGGTCAACGCAGAGTTGGCATGGCGAAGCCTGAACGTCTTTCGCAACTTCGACGACATCATCGGCGGCGAATGCGGATACGTGGAAACAGGGTTCCTGGTGTTTGCCGGTGCGGATGACCTGGAGGCGTTTCGCGGCAACATAGCGACGCAGCAGTCCGTCGGGGTCATTACCGACATCATCGGCGCGGCTGACGCAGCGGGCCTGGCGCCCGGATTCGCGGTTGCAGACGCCGCCGCCATCGC
>JAJDXU010000341.1 GCA_022823105.1 Dehalococcoidia bacterium | reverse complement strand
GACACCCGCCGGGTTCCGGGAGCTTGACCGGGGAGTAGATCGGTCATAGGCCCCGAGGGAACCATTCTGCTGCCGTTGGTCGAAAGGCCGTTTTGCGACCCGAACCTTTTTTGACACCTCGCCATGTTTGGTAGTTTGGTGAATGCCGCTGCATGCGGTGCGGCGACCCCGCGCGGTTCTCGAGTACCGGTTGGGGAACCTGACAAGGCTAGGATAGAACGTGGGTGCAACTACGGGCAACGGGCGGGTGTCACTGCCATAAAATTGATTTTCATTGATCTGCCCGGGGCGGACAGGTTGGACAGGGTTTCCAGGATATTGATTCGGAATTCAGGATACTGGTTTGGAAGATGTTCCGATTCCGGCATGGGCGGGCCTACCGTACCCGGGGGCGTCGCAGTCAGGAGATGGGGCGTTTCTTGCGAGTTGCTATTGCCCCGGACGGTTGGCGGACATAAGATGTCGGGCGAAACGGCGGCCGACGGAAGCCGCCCACTGGAGGAAAGGAAATGGCCCTCACACTAGCGGACAGCAACCGGATCATGGCGGCGGCGATCGCCAAGGCCGAGGAACTGAACATCAAGGTCAGCGTGGCGGTGGTGGACTCGGGCGGACGGCTGGTCGGCCTGCAGCGGATGGACGGCGCGATCTGGGCGTCGGCGTACGGATGCCAGGGCAAGGCCGCGGCGTCGGCGGCGTTCGGGCGACCGAGCGGAGAGATGCAGGACCGGGCGAACGCTCCGACGCCGGCGGGGATCAGGGAGCGGTCAGGCTCCGAGATGATCTTCGGGCAAGGCGCGGTGCCGATCATCAGCGGCGGGGCCGTTGTGGGCGCTTGCGGCGTCGGCGGGGGCACCAGCGAAGAGGATGAGCAGTGCGCCGCAGCGGGCGCGGGCGCGTTGTAGGACTCGAGAGCGGCGACGTTTCGCACCCTTACCAGAGCCCTCTCCCGTCACAGGCGGATGTGCCGTCTGTTGTAGGGAGAGGGTTTACATTGTGATCGAGAGTCTGGAAGGGTGAGCGGACGCGGTTGGGTGAACAAACCTGATCGCGCCAGGTGAATTACGGGGACCGGATTCTCGCGCGCCGGAGGATCATCCCCGGATTGCGCAGGGGCGACGAGGGAGTTGGCTGGGGTACGGGACTCACAGAGTTTGTATATGGCGTCGGTAGCAATTCCGGGCAATGGCATTTCAAATATGGGCACTCGTCGCTCTACAGGAGCAAAGAGTCCAGAAACGAAAGGCAGCAACATCTCTGGCGGCTCTGCTTTTTGCGGGGACTGGATTCCGGCATCCGGCGGTGGCGCACATCTGCGACTTGATCGGGAATGACGGGCGCCCTGATTCCCAAGTGCCGTTGCCCTCGCGGGTTTACGGAACGAGCGCCAGGACGCTGGCCGGGGAGCCGCTGCCTCCGACGAGGCGCAAACGGCCCACGACCAAGGTTGACCCGGTGGGCGGAAGCCGGTCGAGGTTGTTGAGGCACTCCAAGACCAGGGCGGATCGCGCCAGGGCGAACCTGCTGACAGATAACTCGGTGTCTGCGCCGGGGTCGATTCCGTGCGTGTCGGTTCCCAAGCCGGAAACGTGACGCCACTCGAGCAAGAAGCGGGCGGCCTCCAGGGTGAATCCGGGCGTGCGCATTACGCCGTTGGAATCTGCGTTGATGAACTGATCCGGCTGGCGCCAGAATCGGAACCAGCCGGTATTCATGAGTACGATGGAATCGGACGGAATCTGCCCGTTTGCGCGCTCCCACTCCGCGATGTCGCTGGCGGACAGGGTGTAGTCGGGATTGCAGGATGCGGGATCGCCCACATCGATGACCACGGCAGGTACGACCAGCGAATCGGGCGAGAGATCGCCGGGTCCCTGGCCGTCATCGAAAAAGGTCGATGGCGAGGCCAAATGGGTGCCGCTATGCTCACCCATAGTGAACTTCCGGAGGGAATATCCCTGGTCGGAGCGATGGGCGACGGGATGGAACAGCACCGCCGGGTCTCCGGGCCAGATTGGGATATCCGGGGTTATGGGGTGGCTGAGATCGACGACCCGGCGGTAGGTGATAGTTTTCTCAGAGCGCTGGTGCAACTGGTCGAATGTCCATCATGCGGCGGCGGGGAGTTGGTCGGCATCGCGATGGGCCGGCCCGTGGGTGTCGACGGGGATCATGCGGCGCATTTGGTCGGAATGTCGGTCGACCCAGCGCATAGCCGAGGGGAACGTGCGGGCTGCGCCCAGTTCGGCGACCTGACCGAACTCGTTGCGGCCGTAGATGACGTAAGAGATTCCGGGGATTTCTCCGTGGATGAGGTAGCCGCGATAATACACCTTTCGCCCGCAGTCAGGGATGGTGGTGGTGCGGATGGCGGTGGTGGCACCCATGATGCTGCCGTTGCTGAACATAACAGTCGATACTCCTGTGGCGCCGTGGTGAGCGCATGTGTACTGCTGATATGTTCTAGCAAACGGGCGTTCGATGTCAACGGATATTCGACACAATTTTTTGGAAAAATCGTTCGCTTCGCATTTTCGGCACAGACCGAAAAGGGCCGGCAGAAGCGCCGGCCCGGCTCCAAACCAGTGGTACAGGAACGTCAATCCAGGGCGATGCGGTTCAGAAAGTCGTCGACGGTCAACGCTTCCTGGCGGGAAGTGGCCATGTCGCGGACCATGATGGTGCCATCGCGCACTTCGTCTTCGCCGAGGATCAGGACGCCGGAAACGCCGAGAGCGTTGGCCTGACGCATCTGACCCCGGAGGGCGCGGCCGCCGTTGGCGAGGATGGCACCCGCGCCGCGGGCACGCATGCGGTTGGCGAGCCGGACGCCTTCGACGCGAGCTTCCTCGCCGATGGTGGCGATGAGGTACTGGGGCGACGGCTCGTCGGGGACGTCTACGCCGGAGCGCTGGACGTTGAGGGCCAGGCGCTCGATGCCGCTGCCGAACCCTATACCGGGGGTGGGCCGGCCGCCGAGTTGCTCGATGAGGCCGTCGTAGCGTCCGCCCCCGAGGATGGTGGACTGGGCACCCTCGACCGCGGGCTGGATCTCGAACACGGTGCGGGTGTAGTAGTCCAGGCCGCGCACGAGGCGGTGGTCGACGCGGTTTTGGATGCCCATCGCGCCCAGGTATGACTGGACGCGGTTCCAGTGGGTGTCGCATTCTGCGCAGAGGCACTCGGTGGACCTGGGGGCCTCCTCACCGAGCATGCGGCAGGTCTCGACCTTGCAGTCGAGGAGGCGCAGGGGGTTGCGTTCGAGGCGTCCCTTGCAGTCCTGGCAGAGGTGGGTCTGCCGGTTTTCGTAGTAGGACTTGAGGGAGCGGATGTATTCCGGGCGGCACTGAGGGTCGCCGATGCTGTTGGTCACCAGGGTGATGTCGGAGAGGCCGATGTCGTGCATGAAAGTCCAGCCCAATTCGATGACCTCGGCGTCGACGGAGGGGTCGGGGTCGCCGATAGCCTCGACGCCGAACTGGTGGTGCTGGCGGAACCGGCCGGCCTGCGGGCGTTCGTAGCGGAACACGGGGCAGAGGTAGTACATGCGGACGGGCTGGGCCTGGTTGGACATGCCGTGCTGGAGATAGGCGCGGCAGACCGGCGCGGTGCCCTCGGCGCGGAGGGTTAGCATGTCGCCGCCGCGATCCTCGAAGACGTACATCTCCTTTTCGACGATGTCGGTGCCCTCGCCGACGCCGCGGATGAATAGCCCCGCATCCTCGAACATGGGGCTGTCGATGCGGCCGTAGCCGAAGCGGCGGGCGACGTCGGTGGCGTTGCCTTCGATGTAGCGCCAGTATTTCTGTTCAGGCGGCAGGCGGTCGGTGGTGCCCCGGGGGGACTGGAAAGTGGGCATGGTGGTGGTTATCGCTCCGTGGGTGGCGTCAGGCCGTTTGCGGTTTCAGGAGAGGTTCTCGTCCGATTCGCCGGACAGGATTCGTTCGATTTCCGGCGCCGATATACCGTGTTTTTGCAGCTCCTGCTTTATCCGCTTGCGTTCCGCGTCGCGGCCTTCTTTCCGCCCCTCTTCACGCCCCTCTTCGCGCATCTCCTGTTGCCAAGATTCCCGCCATCTCTTGTAGTCGCGATAAGCTGCAAAGACCATTTTGACCCCCACGTAAAACACGAACGCGGTTGGGAACAGCAAGGCCATTCCCGTAATGATTACCCCGTCGTCCTGGCCGGTCAGGGTTTTGAAAAAGCCGATGACGGGGAGACCGGCACAACCACCGCATCTGGATATGGCATACGCGATGAGTATGCTGGCGCTGACCGATATTGAACCTTCGACAAATGCCCAGGACGCACGGTCATCGTCGGTGAACCTCATTGTATCATCGTAGCATTGCGCGCCGACGACGGCTTCCGCATGGCTATGCTCGGCCGTCGGCCTGCAGCTGGATTAGTTCTTCGGGGGTGAGGCCGCCGATGTCGCAGAGGATTTCGGAGTTGTGCTGGCCGAGAGTTGGCGGCGGGTTGGCGGGCGTATCGACGCAGTTGGTGAGGTGGATGGGCGTGTTGACGGTGCGGAATGAGCCGCCGTAGGTGTCGCCGCTGTCGACAAACATGTTGCGGGCTTCGAGGTGGGGGCAGTTGTCCAAGTCCGCAGAGTCCTGGACGATGCCCATGGAGAAACCGCAGTCGAGAAGGTGCTGGTTGAGCTCGCGCTTTGGGATGTTCTGAGACCATTCTTCGATGATGGGCACGATGTCGGTCAAGTAGAACTGACCGGACACGCCGCGGCCGAGGTAGCGGGGGTCCTCGGAGAGTTCCGAGCGGCCGATCAGGTTCCACATGGCGCGCCACTTGTCATCGGCGTTGCCAGCGCCAGCGAGGACGACGTAACCATCGGCTGCGCGCAAGGTCAGTTGAGCTGAGAACATGTTCTCGCGGGCGGTGGTGGTGATCTGGCCGTTGGTCTGGTAGAGGGGCATGCTGCTGGTGGTGTGGGCAACCATGCAATCGTACATGGCCATGTCGACGTGCTGGCCCTTGCCGGTCTTGCGGCGGGACTCCAGGGCGAGCATGACGCCGAGGGCGGTCCACACGGCTGGCACGGAATCGCCCATGTTGTCGCCGACCATCTGTGGGCCGCTCTCGGGCGTGCCGGTGGTGGCCATCCAGCCGCCCATGCCCTGAACGCACGGGTTGTTGGCCGGCCAGTTGGAGTAAGGCCCGCGGAGGCCGTCGCTGTCGCCGTAGCCGGAGATGCTGGCGTACACGAGGCCGGGGTTGATCTCGCTGAGCCGCTCGTAGGAATAGCCGAGTCGGCCCATGGCGCCGGGACCCCAGTTGTCCAGTAGGACGTCAGAGACGTGGAGCATGTTTTCAAAGGCTCGCTTGGCGACGGGGTCCCTGAGATCCAGCGACACGCTCTTCTTGTTGCGGTTGACACCCAGGTAGCGGGCGCTGACCTGGGAGCCGTCGGGGCCCTCGATGAAGGGGTGGTTCAGGCGGGCCTGGTCGCCCCGGCCCGGGCGTTCGATCGTGATGACCTCAGCGCCCATGTCGGCGAGGATCATGGCGCAGAAGGGACCGGCGACGATGTGGGTGGCGTCGAGAACGCGAAGGCCCTGCAGGGGCAGGGGCTGGAGTTCGGGGTTCGTTGAGTTTTGAGTGGTCATTTTGGGCTCCGGTGGCGCGTCGACGGGTGCGATGCGAGGGGCATATTGGCTGCTGCCAACTATACATTTGGCGATGAGACAATCAAAGGGCGGTGGGGATTCCACCGAAGAATTCGAGCGACGATGAAGACAGGGCAATCGCATTTAGAATTTAGGCGCCCATCACTCCGGCGCAAGGCAGGGTCCGGAGGCCATCGAATGAGGACAGCGACCGCGGAAATACCGATTTCAGGTAGTGGATACTGGCATCGGCCTATGGCGGACATCTTCGACCTTCGCGGGTATGACGGTGGGCGGCAGGGCCTTATCCGGGGGCCAACCATTGAAACGCGATTGTCCTGCTGACGAGGTGGAGGGGTTTGACAATTCTTCGGGCGGGCGCTTAAAATCATCTATACGCAGTGCAGACTGCGGCGCATTGCGGCCCGGTGGTGTAGCGGTTAACATACTGCCCTGTCAAGGCAGAGATCGGCGGTTCGAATCCGCTCCGGGTCGCCATTACAATCGTGACGAGAAGCATAGCGGCTCCTTATCGAGGAGCCGCTTTTGATTGTGATCCGTCCGGCGGTATCCGGATGTGCCCATCGTTCAGGTTAACCATCGCCCAAGGCATGGGCATTGAGAGCGTCGGCGACGGGTCCGACAGTAATGATGCGGGCGCCCGATTGAGAGATGATCCGAGCGGGCAAATGCAGGGCTCCGGCTGGAATTCGCCGGACACCGGAACAAGCCGGGATTGGCGTCGGATTACGTTGAACGGCGCGCGGCGGGCCCAGAATTTCTGCTGACAATCTTTTGTTGACGCTTGCCGGCGGCGCGGTTAACATCGGCGCACGCATTAGCGATCAATCGGAGGGATTTGTCGATGAAAGCAGCAGTTTTGCGTGAGGTGAACCAACCGGTGGTGGTTGAAGACGTGCAGGTGGACGCGCCGGCTCCCCGCGAGGTTCTGGTGAGGACGGGGGCGTCGGGGGTGTGCCACAGCGACCTGCACTTCGTGGAGGGTCTGTACACGACACCGATGCCGTGCATCCTGGGGCACGAGGCGGCCGGCACGGTGGAGGCGGTGGGTGAGCAGGTTAGCTACGTGCGGCCCGGCGACTCGGTGATCATGTGCCTGTCGGTGTTCTGCGGCACGTGCGAATATTGCACGCGGGGCCAACCCTATCTGTGCGACCGCACGGCGGTGACGCGAAGCCGCAACGATCCGCCGCGTTTGCGGAAGGACGGCGAGGCCATCACGCAGTTTGCGCAACTCGGCTCCTACGCGGCGGAGATGCTGGTGCATGAGAACGCGCTGGTGAAGGTGGAGGACGACATACCGTTCCCGCAGTTGGCGTTGATCGGCTGCGGCGCGACGACGGGCCTGGGCGCGGTGCTGAACACGGCGCGGGTCGAGCCGGGGAGCACAGTGGCAGTGGTTGGCTGCGGCGGCATCGGCATCCACTGCGTACAGGCGGCGGCGTTGGCTGGCGCTCTGCGCATCATCGCGGTGGACACCACGGAGGACAAGTTCGCGCTGGCGCGGGAGTTCGGAGCTACGGACGTGATCGATGCTACGTCTGGCAATGTGGCCGAGCGGATCGTGGAACTCACAGGAGGCGGTGTGGACTACTCGTTCGAGGCCATCGGGCTGAAGCAGACCGCGGAGGACTGCTACAACATGCTGCGGCCCGGCGGGGTGGCCACCATCATCGGGATGGTGCCAGAGGGCGTAAAGATCGAACTGGACGCCGGGAATTACCTGCGGCGCGGAAGGGCGATCCAGGGCTGCACGATGGGTTCCAACCGGTTCCGGACGGACATGCCCCGGTACATCGAGTTCTACAAGCAGGGCAGGTTGAAGCTGGACGAACTGGTGACGCAGGAGTTGCCCCTGTCCGAGATCAACAGGGCTTTCGGAGACATGAAGGCAGGCAGCGTGCGGCGGAGCGTGATCACCGACTTCGAGAACTGATCGGGCTGAAATTCGGCCGGTTTTGCGTCGGCGCCATTGGATGTGGCGCCGACGCGATTTTTGTGACGGTCCGGAAGGGACGGCGGTGGGCGGTGAGGTTCAGGCTGGATGGGATGAGTGGGTTGAGGAATCTCTTCCGGCGTTACCGGCGTTGGGTTGGCGACGGGTTGATCGTGCTTGCCGTGGCGGCCGCTTTGGTTTTGGCGGTTTGGGGGCTGCACGCCTGGCCGGACGATCTCGGTGGGTTAGGTGACGCGGTGGGCATGGTGCATGTTTTCGCGACGGCGCTGATTTTGGTAGCCGGCGGGATATTCGCGTACCGCAAGCTGCAACTGTTTCGAGATTTCGAACCGCACCTAACCGTTACGCAGGCTGTGAGCAGCCGGCGGGTGGGAACGGAATACGCGCACATCGCCGTTTCGACGACCTTACACAATAGCTCGAAGGTGAGGGTGGAAGTGCGGGAGTGTAATTTCCAGATCCAGCAAATCCAACCGATGAGCAACGAAGAGGTTGAGCACTATTACGTTGCGGCTTTCCGAGAAGATGGCAGCGCGTACATAGAGTGGCCGATGCTGGAAGATGTCGTTCGCAGGATGGAACGCAATGAAATGGTGATTGAACCGGGAGCGTACCACCACGAGCCGTGTGAGTTCATAGTGTCGCGGGACGTGGAGGTCGTGTTGGTTTATTCTTACTTCTTCAATACGGAATATGCCGACTCGGGCCGATCTGCGCAGGGCTGGTCAGCGACCACTGTGCACGATATTATTGAGGTACGGCGTTCCTGATGATCAACGGGAGGGACGATGCCATCCAGCAAACCGACATACGTACGAAAGCGCGTAATCAGGGGGACCGGGCCTCGCAAGGGGACGCCAGTTGCGTGGCCGCCGGGGAAACCGCCTGGCGGCAAGTTGCCGGACAGCGCGAAGCCGCCTACAAAGACCACAGAATGATGTCGGGCCGCCAAAGAGCGGCCCGATCCAGTTAATGTTGTGGCTCCATAGTGGATCAGTAAATGACGCCGGCCTCTTCGAGTTCCGCGATTTCGAGGGCGGTGAGGCCGAGAAGGTCGCCGAACACGTAGGCGTTGTCCTCGCCGATGTTGCTGTATTTGCCGAAGGAGATGGGCGTGGCGGACATCTTGGCGGGGATTGACCAGGAAACGCTGTCGCCCTCGACCCACTCGGTGGCCTTGACACCGCGCTCCGCCTCCCAGTACTGGGTGTCCTGGTAGAAATTGCGGGACTTCAGGTGAGCGCTGTCATGCAGGTCGGCGCCCTGCGAAACCATGCCGGCCGGGACTCCCGCCTGTTGCAGGGAGTCCATGAGAGCGGCGGCGTCCTGGGTGGCGGTCCACCCCGCGATGGCGGCGTCGAGGGAGTCCTGGTTACGTTGGCGGCCGATGCGGGTTTGATAATCGGGAGAGGATGTCCAGGAGGCGTCGCCAATAGCGTTGCACAGGCGATGCCACTGGTCGTCGTCAGCGATTGATATGGCAATGTAGCGGTCGACATCGCCAGAGACGGGGTCCGGGGCGCACGGAAAGACGCCGTGCGGGGCGGCCCAGGCATCGCGGTTGCCGCGCCGTTCGGGTGGCCGGTTGTTGACCTGGTAGTCCAGCAGGGCAGGGCCGCAGGTGGCGACGCCGGACTTGAATATGGAGGACTCGAGGGTGGCCGTCTTGCCGGTGAGGTTGCGGCGCATGAGGGCGGCGATGATGCCGGCGGGCTGGAATACGCCGGTGTGGTAGTCGGAGTAGGAGGTGTTGACCACGCCGGGGGGATCGCCGGGTTGGCCGGTCATGAGGGAGACGCCGGAGACGTGCTGAACCAGGATGCCGAAGGACTTGTAGGTGTAGTAGGGGCCGTGGCCGCCGAGTCCCGTCTGCCACATGATGACGGTGTCGGGACGATGGCGACGGATTTCGGGGAAGTCAATGCCCCAGCGGTCGAGGACGTTGCGTCGGAAGTTGGTCATGAACACGTCGCTGATACGGACCATTTCCAGGATCAGGTCGCGGCCGGCGTCGGTGCGGACGTCGAGGGTGATGCGCCGCTTGCCGCGCTGGTACTCGGGCTGGCCGGCGCCGCGAGACCAGGCGGGGATGAATGCCATTTCGTCGAGGACCTTGTTGGTCTCCACCTTGATGACCTCGGCTCCCAGGGATCCCAGGATGCGCCCGGTGAGGGGAAGTGCGACGTAGGGCCCGAACTCGACGACGCGGATGCCGGTGAGGGCGTTGGGGGTTGCGTTGTCATCGGTCATGCTTCCGGCTCCTCGGTGTAGCGGTCAAATATCAGGCTCCGCACTGGGAACGTGAATCCCGGCAAAACGTCTTCACCGGACAGATTTTCGGGGTTTTCGAGCAGTTCGGGCTCGGCCTGACCCGCCCGGAAGAGGTATACCCGACGGTTGCGGGGATCGATTCCCCAGCCCAGGCGGGCGCCGCCGTCCATCCATTCCTGCATCTTGGCGAGGAAAGGTGGCAGACGGTCGGTGCGAGAGCGCACTTCGACGAAGAAATCGGGAGCGCCGTTGATGGCGCCGCGACGTTCGGACGGAGTCAGGTTGTCGTACCGTTCCTGGGTGATCCAGGCGGCATCGGGAATCAGAACCGCTCCGCTGGGGAGGCTGAATCCGATGGTCGAAGGGTAGCTCATGCCGCCGTTGTTGAGACGCCAGTTTCCGAGCACGATGATGATTTGTCCTTCGTCGGCGCTGCTTTCTGAACCCGTCGGGGCCATTACGATCAGTTCTCCTTCGGCCGAATACTCGAACTGCCAGCCTGGATTGTCGCTGGACAGTTGGCAAAGGCGCTCGCCGAAATCGTCGGCGAGATGGTTGACGCCAAGTGCGGTGAGATTCAGACGCAACTCGCCTACCAGGGACCAGTTCGGTTCTGGGGTTTCCTGAACATCCGCGTTAACAGCAGGTTCGGGTTTGACGGTGACCATGAGGGCGACCTCCGTGGAGCGGATTGCTAAATGATTCCGCTGGCGTTCAGTGCGTCGAGATCCGCTGCGGTGAGGCCGAGTTCGCCCTGGTACACGGCGGCGTTGTCGGCTCCCAGCGCCGGGGCAGGGCGGCTGCGCGCCTTCACCTCATCGCTGTGGAATATGCCCAGGGGGTACTTGATGGAGCCGATGGATGGGTCATCGTGCTGGATGTCGTACCAGAACCCGGACTCGGCGAGTTGTGGATCGGCGAGGAGGTCGGAGATTTCATTGACCGGCAGGAACACGAGGTTGCGGCGCTGCCCTTCGTGGAAAAGTTCCTGCACGGTGAAATTCTCGGCGAATTCGAGGAACAGGGCGGTGATGATGTCGATATGTTCGGCGCGGTCCTGGTTGCCGCCCCGATAGGTCTCGCTGAGCACCTCGTCGTTGCCGGTGACCTCGTGGATCCATTCGGCAAGGGCGTCCCACTCGCGGGGCGTGATGACGCCGGCGGCGATCCAGCCGTCTTTGCAGGGATAGGCGCCCAGGGGGATGACGAGGGTGGAGTTGGTGCCGACACGGGTCACGTTCTGGCCGAGTTTGCGCCAGAGGAGCGCCGGGTGGGCGTCGGTGTAGTAGGTGATGAGGGCTTCCTGGGATGATACGTCGATGTGCTGGCCCTGGCCACCGCAGAAATCGCGGTGATAGAGGGCGGCCAGGATGCCGACGGCGGCGTACTGGGCGCCCGGGTAGTGGCTGTGTTCGTTGCCCTGGCGCACGGGCGGTTCGTCGGGTTCGCCGGTGATCTGCATATAGCCGCTGGCGGCCATGACCACGAGATCGTCGCCCTGATAGTCGGCCCAATCGCCGGTGTTTCCGAAGGGGGTGACGGACGCCATGACGAGTCCGGGGTTGTCGGCCCGGAGGGAGTCGAACCCGATGCCGAGATCATAGAGGTAATGGCGGTCGAAACTCTCGATGATGACGTCGGCATCGACGGCGAGACGGCGGAACAGGTCCCGCCCGGATTGTGACTGGAGGTCCAGGGTGATGGAGCGCTTGTTGGTGTTGTAGAACAGGAAATCCAGGCTGCGCTCGGCATGGGGATCGTCGGCAGGGTAGGGTCCGAGTTGGCGCGATGGGTCGCCGCCGGGTGGTTCCACCTTGACCACATCGGCGCCGTAATCGGCGAGCAATCGGCCGCAGAAGGCGGCGCGGCGGTCGGTGAGGTCGAGGATGCGGTAGGGCGGAATGAGGTTTTCGCCGGTGTAGTCGTCGAAACGTGGCATGCGGCCAACTCCGGTTGCGGGTGGGAGTGGAGTGAATTTATCCCCAGCGTTGTGCGAAGTCAAAAGGCAGGTTTTCGCCGAGGGCTGGCCCGATGGGTGAACGTTATAATACGCGTGGCTCCAGAATGCTTTCGAAGAAATATCCAGCCCCAGTTTGGAGATTTACATGTCCACCATGCACCCCACGGACATCAACGCGGCCCTGATCAACCTGCTGCGCAAGCGCAATCCGGCGTACTGGCAATCGACCGCGATCGGACTGACGCCCGAATTACGGCCGATCATGGCAATGCAGGACACCAGGACGCTGCCGTTTTCGGATGTGGACCATCGTCCGTCGGTTCTGCTGGTGGCCGGCTTGCGGGGGGACACGGCGGACACGCCGCGGATCCTGGCGGCGCTGGAGCGGTTCACCGGCACGGCCGCCGCCCAGGAATCCGGCGTGGCGCTGTCGGCCATCGTCGCCGCGAACCCGGATGCCCTTGCCGGCGGAGACTGGGAGGAACTGGCGGCCAACGCGGTGGACCTGACGGGCGGGTATCCGCCGGAAGGTGGCTTTTACTTTGACGAGGAGGCCCCGGAGCGTCGTTATCTGTGGCGCTGGATCTGCTACCAGGCTCCGGACCTGCTGGTGGAGGTTGCGCTCGCGGATGACGAGGGCGACGGCGCGACGTGGGAGGCCAACGCGGCAGCGACGGCCGGTAGTGTTGCCAGGGCGGTGGGCGCCGTTCCGGTAGCTGAGGACGACTCGATGGTGTCCGCGTTGGGTAGGTCCGCTGCCGACGCGCCCGGGGTGATACCGGCGTTGCGGTTGACGACCCATTGGACGGGATTGACCGACGCGCTGCGGGAACTATTCGCGGTTACTTCCAAGGACGCCGACGTGCCAGCGTCGCCGGGTCGACTGGCGCTGGAGGCGAGGCGGGCGCGCACGCCGTTGGAGATCGGCCGGATCCTGGCAGGTCATTACGGGCACGCGCTGGACCCGGTGAACTACACGCAGGGCGTTGGGATCAGCGGGTGGCTGCGGCTGGCGGAGCTGGACGAGGGCGGCGCAAATCCGACGGACGAGATTGCTGAACTGATTGCGCCGATAGCCGCGGACCCGGACGCACACCTGGAAGGCGCAGGGGGCGCGGCGTTGACGGGGATGATCTGGGCGGCGCGGCTGGCGGATTACACCGGGGAAGAACAGTACAGGCGACTGTTTTTCAATGCGGCGGACCGGTTCGCGGCGCGTGGGCCGAACGAGGCTCCGTCCCCGTGCGACCCCGATTTTCGGGTGGAGGATATGTTCATGTGCGGCGCGATGCTTGGTCGGGCGTACCGAATCACCGGAGACGGCAGGTACGCCGACTTGCTGGCGCGGTTCCTGATCGACGGCGGTGACGTGCAGGACACGACCGGGCTGTTCAAGCACGCGCGCTCTGCGCCCCATTTCTGGAGCCGCGGCAATGGGTTCGCGGCGCTGGGTTATGCGGAGGCGCTGACGTACCTGCCGCGAGATGCGGCGTGGACCGAACTATTGGGGAGGCACCGGCGGCATCTGGATGCGCTGCTGCGCCGGCAACAGCCCTGGGGAACATTCGGTGAACTGGTGGACGTGCCGGGCGCGTGGGGTGAACTCACGTCGACGTGCATGGTGGGATATGCGCTGGCGAGGGGTTTGCGCGAGGGATGGCTGCCTGACGGCGATGAGGATGGATACCGGGCCGGAGTGGAGGCGTGCTGGCGTGCGGTGTCTGAGCGGATCGACGGCGATGGTGGCGTGGTGGACGGCTGCATCAGCACAGGCGTGATGCCGGATAGGCGGGCGTACCTGGATCGGGCGGCGTTGAGCGGGCACGACGACCGGACGGGCAGCATGGCGCTGTGGTTTGCGTGCGAGATGGAGCGGCTGAGGAGGGCGTAAAAAGGGGCCGTGCTAGAATTGGGCATTATCGCCGTGTTTCTCTTGCGCGGAGGCGATCATGCTTACCCGATTGGAAGTTAACGGATTCAAGAATCTGGTGGATTTTGCGCTGGATTTTGGGCCGTACACGTGCATCGCGGGCCCCAATGGAGTGGGCAAGTCGAACATTTTTGACGCCATACGGTTTCTGTCATTGTTGACCGAAAACACCATCAATGATGCTGCCTTGCAGATACGCAATGCCGGAGAGGAAACTGGCGATATCGAGGATTTGTTCTTCTACGGCGTGGGACAACGAAACCATCGCATGCAATTCGCGGCGGAGATGATAGTCGGAGAAAGCGTGCGAGATGATTTTGGCAGGGAGGCGAAAGCGTCATCTTCCTTCTTGCGTTATGAGGTAGCGTTTCGGTACGCACCCCCGTCGTTGACCACGGGCTATCTGGGTGGACTGCTCTTGGAAGGGGAAAAACTCGAACACATTACCAAGGGTCAGGCAACGCACCACCTGAAGTTTCCGCACAACAAAACCAAGTTTCGAGACAGCGTGGTTTACAACAACCGCAGGCTCAGTGCTGGGTTTATATCTACCCAGACGGATCCCGAGACTGAACAGGCGGCCATATTCGTCCACCAGGACGGTGGATCTAGAGGTCCTGGCCGACCGTCGCCTGCTCAAGGAGCTACGAGGACGATCATTGGGACTGAGAATACCTCCGCCACACCGACCATTTTGGCGGCTCGCCGAGAAATGAAGAACTGGCGAGTTCTAGCGTTAGATCCCGCCGCGATGCGTCGACCGGATCGCTATACCCAAACTCCTGGAATAGGTGCCGACGGTGCACACATACCCGCTACGTTGCGGCACCAATCCAACGTTGACACGTTGGCTGGTGAGCGGTCCGACGCGGTCTACCAAATGATGTCGGTGATATTGTCTGATCTGGTACCGATAAAAAACGTCAGCGTGGCCGAGGACGATGTGAGGCAACTGCTGTCCTTGGAAATCGAAGAGCAATCGGGAATGAAACTGCGGGCTAACTCGATTTCCGATGGGACTCTTCGGTTCTTGGCGTTGGCGGCGCTGACTGAGGTGGCGGACCAGACCACAGTTATTTGCATGGAGGAACCTGAGAACGGTATCCATCCGGCCAAGTTGGAGGCTATGCACGGATTGTTGAAGGAAATTGCCGTTGATCCAGAAGAACGCGTGGACGCAGAGAATCCACTGCGACAAGTCATCGTAGCCACGCACTCACCATTTTTCGTTCAGTTGCAGAGTAAGGCTGATTTGGTTCTAGCAAAATCTAAAATGACCAGTTCGGCATCCGGTGCATTGGGAGAGCACTTGATGGAGTGCCATCCATACGAACGCACGTGGCGGTGCTCCGCTGATCAGACGGGCATCAACCTCTTGGCCTTGCAATCTTATCTGATGCCTCCGAAAACCGCACAAATAGCATTTCCACAAGAATTTTGGGAATCGATGTCGTGATGAGATTCCTGTTGGTTTGCGAGGGAAATTCTGATATTCCCCTTGGGTTCCACATACAACGCTTGCTCAGTAACTGTGGTATCCGAGAATCAGATTTCGATGTATCCACGCACGGAACGCAACTAGTGGACAAATTGCGCAATGGTATTCGCTTCGCTGGCCGCTACGACTTAGTCCTGATTCACCGTGATGCAGATCGCGCAGGTTCCGCTAGTCGGTATCAAGAAATCTCTGAGGCCATCCGGGACGTAAAATACCCCGGTCCATGGGTAGGCATAGTACCGGTGCGGATGACCGAGGCTTGGTTGCTGACAGATGAGAGAGCAATCCGCACCGCTGTGGGAAACCCCAACGGTCGCACGCCTCTTGAGTTGCCAACCTCCGCCGCAATTGAACGGATCGCAGATCCCAAATCGGCCTTGAGGTCTGTCATGATATCTGCTGCTGACGTTCACGGGAGGAGACGACGCACAATGGAACGGCGACTTACTGCCGTCCGCGACCGTCTACTGGAAAATTTGCCGATCGGGGGCATGCTAGAACAATTAGACTCGTGGGTCAGATTTAGGGACGACACGGTCGCCGCGTTGCGGGAACTTGACGGTTAGGGGCATACTCTCGCTGTGCATATCCTGATTACATTTCTGTCGCGGCGGCTGCCGTTTTACTACGGGTGGGTGGTATTGGGCGCGGCCGGCAGCAGCATGCTGGTGCGGAACGCGGCGGGCAGCCTCACGTTCGCGGTGTTCGTGCCGCTGATCGCCGATGATACGGGGTGGAGCCGCGCGTTGATCGGAGGCGCGGCGGCCCTGGGCGGACTGCTGGCGACGGGCGCATCGCCGCCGGTGGGTTGGGCGGTGGACAGGTTTGGCGCTCGCGTTGTGCTGGTGATGGGGATCATCGTCATCGGTCTCAGCACCATCGCGATGGCGTGGCTGTCGGTGCATGTCGCCATCTTCTACGCGGCGTTGGCCATCGGGCGGATCATGTTCAGCAGTCCGCTGAACGTGGGGCCGGCGACGGTGGTGGGTCGCTGGTTCGTGCGACAGCGGGGACGAGCGACGGGGTTTTTGTTCCTTTCGCACTCCGGCGGCATGGTGTTGTTCCCGTTGGTGGCAACCTGGGTCAGCGTGGTCTGGGGGTGGGAAGCGGCGTGGATCGTGCTGGGCCTGATGGTGTACGTCATCGCGTTGGGTCCGGCTGCGCTGCTGATCGCCCAGCGGCCTGAGGACGTGGGGCTGCTGCCCGACGGCGACACTCCGGACGATGTGGGCAATGAGAACGATGCGGGGCAGACGACCGCCACGCCCGAGGCGGAATCAGGGATCGAATGGACGACCCGACAGGCGCTCGGGACGCCGGCGCTGTGGGTGCTGGCGCTGGGCACCGGATTTCTGTTCCTGCTGCAATCCGGAACCAACACCTACCAGGCTGACCTGCTGCGTTCCAAGGGAATCGACCTGGCGCTGTCGCAATTCAGCATCGTGATCAACGCGGCGGGAACGGGGATCGGCAGCGTGTTGTGGGGTCGTGTGCTGGACCAGGTGCGGGTGTCGTACACGTACGCGATCGTGGCGCTGGTGATGGCGGTGGCCTGCGGGATATTCGTGGTCGCCGAGACCGTGTGGCTGGCATTCATTGGAGCCGGGTTGTTCGGAGTGGCGGTGGGCGGGATCCTGGTGGTGCCACCGGTGGCGTACGCGAATTTCTTCGGACGTGAGTCATTGGGCACGATACGGGGAGTTACGGAGCCGTTCACGTCGTTGGGGCAGGCGATAGGAGCGGTGGCGTCCGGGCTGGTCTACCAATTCGCCGGCGACTCGTACACCATCGCCTTCGTTGCCTACGCCGTGCTGGGAGCGCTGACGGCGGCGGCGCTGTTGCTGGCGCGGCCGCCGAAGCATCCATCGCTGGCGGGCGGGGTTATGGCGGAGGAGCCGGGGGACGGCTAGCGCGCCCGCAACCATCTGGTCATCGACGTGAGCGGAGTTTCGCGCCGCTATCGTCCGCAAACCGAGCCCGGTACCCGCGATCAGTTTGGCATCCGGCTCAGGCAGAATCGCCATCAAAGCTCGGGTTGCCGTCAGCGTGTGACAGGATGGGTCGTGGTTCGACAGGCTCACCATGAGCGGGCCAGGAAACGACCTGGAAACGGGCCCGGTGTGGGCGCGCTAGGGGTTGACGCGGCGGAGAAGGTAGGCGTCGGAGGCCATGATGTCGTCGACGCGGGCTGGGATGTCCTCGAATGTGTCGAGGTTGGCGCGTATGAGACGGCCGGACAAGGCGCCGCACTGGTCGCTGCCGAGCATGACGGCGAGTTCTGCGGCACGTTCGATGGATGCGCCGCCGCCGGAGGTGACTT
>JAJDXU010000312.1 GCA_022823105.1 Dehalococcoidia bacterium | reverse complement strand
TCGACGTGGGCGATGATGGCCAGGTTGCGAATGTCGTGTCTCTGATGGTCTTTCAAGCGTGTTCACCTCGCGCGACTATCAAGGATACCACCAACCGCGACGCCCACCATCCGGCTGCGCCACTCACGCAGGGCAATCGCGTCTTATCAAACGACAGCGCCGCGATTGGAATTGGCAGTAACGGACGGCGAATTCACAGGGATAAACAGGATCCGCCATAGGCAGACAAGTCCAGCGGGATGGACAGGATATTTTGATTTGGGAGTTTCGTAGTGATGGGCTGGATTCGCGGACTTTCAGGCTCCGAGGTGAGCGGCGATTATCATCCGACGGAATGTAATCAAGGCGCCGGCATCGTTTGTTTTGAAGACGCGATCGCCCTGGCCACTCACGCGTATCCACTTCGCAATTGCGTGGCAAAAGGATGGAAAAGCCGATTTCCCGCTCGTTTCCTCTCATTTCCGCTAATTCCAGTAGGGAATTGGGAGGGTCGTGGGGCTGAATTGGGGGCCCAGGGCAGGGTTTTGGCGGCGTTTTCCGTGGTATTGGCGGGCAGGTGAGCGGGTTGGGGGAGCGAGGTTCGCGGTGTTGGGGCGTGGGCATTGGGACGGCCCTCGCGGATCCAGGTGGCGGGTTGGATAGTGGCGCTGGGTAATATGGTACGGATTGGGGAAGGGTTGGAGCAAGGCGGGAGTGTCAGTGGGCCGGGGATGTCTGAACTGGGGGTTTTGGGAGAAATTGGGTGATTATGGTGGGCGATGGCAGGTCTTTTTTGCCACCAAAGGCAGGTGAATCACGAAAAATTGGGCGTTTTGGCGCCGACAGGAATGACTGTGCCACCTGAACTGGTAAGGCGGGGGCGCTCGCAGTGACAGGTTGCGCAAAGCGGGTACGCGTGAGGGCTGCGCCAGGGTGGAAACTCCTTTTCAGAACCCCACCGCTCCGTCCATCCTCAAGGTAAAGATTTGGGTGTGGGTTCCATCGTCTGAATCCGCCAAATCCATTCTCAGGCAATTACATCAACCGCCGGTCACGGTTACAATGCGGTAATTTCCAACTCCTCGCCATGGAGGGCGCATACCATGACCAGCCCACGCTCCGAATCCAAAGACGCGCTGGCGTCCGCCTCCAACTCGGTTATCGAGTCCTCAAAGCAAGCCCTGTTTGATCTGTCCAAAGACGTCCACGCTCATCCGGAACTGAACTACGAGGAATATTATTCATCCAACGCGCTGGCAACGTTCCTGGAGGGCAATGACCTGCCTGTGGAGCGCGGCATCGGCGGCATCGAAACCGCGTTCCGCGCCACCATCCCGGGCGGCGGCGGCCAAGGTCCGACCATCGCCGTCCTGGCCGAATACGACGCGCTGCCCGAAATAGGCCACGGCTGCGGCCACAACCTCATCGCCATGGCCGCCATGGGCGCAGCCCTGGGTCTCAAGGCCAACGCCGGCAGCTTGCCCGGTCGCATCGAGATCATCGGCACGCCGGCCGAGGAGGGCGGCGGCGGCAAGATTCGCCTGCTGGAAGCCGGCGTCTTCGACGGCATCGACGCCACCCTGTCATCCCACCCGTTCTCCAACCGCACCATCGTCCCCGCTGTCTCCCCCAGGGGCGAAAGCTGGAGCCTCGCCATGGTGGGCTACCGCTACATGTACCACGGCCGGGCCGCCCACGCCGCCGCCGCGCCCGAGGCTGGAATCAACGCCCTCAACGCCGTCATCCACCTGTTCACCGGCATCGACGCCCTGCGCCAGCACCTGCGGGACGATGTGCGGATGCACGGCGTCATCACCGACGGCGGCACGGCCCCCAACGTGGTGCCCCAGTTCGCCGCCGCCAACTTCATGCTGCGTTCCAGGGACGGCCGTTACCTGAGCGACGAGGTGGTGGGCAAGGTCATGCAGGTGGCCGAGGGAGCCGCCGCCATGACCGGCGCTCGCCTGGAGGTCGAGGAGTTCTATCCCTTCTACGAGAACGTGCAGCCCAACCTGACCCTCGCCCAGGCCGTGGGCGCGAATCTGCAGGCCCTGGGCGTCCGTCTCGACGACCCGATCCCCGGCCGGCCCGGCAGCGGCGCATCCACGGATTTCGGCAACGTCAGCCAGGCCATGCCCGCCTATGAGTTGCGCTACGCCGTCAGCGAGACGCCCGTGGCGTCCCATACCAGCGACATGTGCGAAACGGCCATCACCGACTACGCCCTGTCCAGTGCGCTGCAGGTGGCCAAGGCCCTCAGCCTCACCGCCGCCGACCTCCTTTGCGACGCCACCCTCGTGGAGGCCGCCAAGTCGGAGTTCGCCGAGCGCAGCAACTGACGCCATACCGTGCTCACCCGCCGCCCAGGGCATTGCCCTGGAACCGCTCATGGTGAACCCTTTGTCAGCCGCTCATGGTTCGACAGGCTCACCATGAGCGGTGAAGGCCATCCCCAACCCGTCAACTGGCGCTGCGTCACCTTACGCGGGGCAGAACCCCTGCCAAATCGCCGGCGCATACGCCGGTGATGGCTCCGTCAACTCACGCGGGGCAGAACCTCTTCGGTGAACCGCGCCATCTGACCCATCTGGTCCGGTGATGCGAACCTGACGATGAAGTAGTCGGTCCCACACTCCCGGTACGCCTCTATCGCGTCGACGATCTTGCTCGGCGGACCAAACACGCACAATAGCTGCTTGCTGATCACGTCGTAGGGGATGCTGTAATATGCCCGCATAAACCGGTCGCCCTCGGCCAGCGCGGCGTCGGTGTCGTCTTTCAGGTTCACCGAGATGTACAGGCACCGCCCGATGTCCGACGCGTCGCGGCCCATCTCCCCGGCGCACTGCTCGATCCTTTCCCAGCACTGGGTGAACAGGTCCGTCGATGGCACGTTGGTGATCCAGGCGTCGCCCAGCTCGGCCACCCGCGCCAGCCCGCGGCGCACCCGGTTGCTGGAGATCCACAGCGGAATGGACTCCTGCACCGGCGTCGGTTCCAGGGCCACGTTCTCCAGGGGATAGAACTCGCCGTCGCTGCTCACCGCCTCTCCCGTCCACAGCGCCCGCATGGCGCGGATGCCCTCCTCCATTCGGGGCGCCCGCTCGGCAATCGGCACTCCTACTGCAGCGTGTTCGTCGATGAACATCTGGTTGTTGCCCCGGCCGGCGCCCAGGCCCAGGATGGTTCGCCCGCCCGAGATGTTGTCGATGGTCGCCGCCGCGTGGGCCAGGTGCACCGGATGGCGCAGGGCGTTCAGCAGCACCGCCGTCCCCACTTTCACCCGAGAGGTCCGCGCTGCGACGGCGGCCATGGCGGTCATCGGCTCCAAACGGGGCTTGGACGTGATGCTGTCCCCGACCCACACGGAGTCATACCCGGCCCGTTCGGCGGTCTCCGCCATCTGCCAGACCAGTTCGGTTTTCGGGCCTTGGCTCCCGGCATACACCAGCACGCCCCTGGTGGGCAGCAGGACTCCGAATTTGTCTGCAACCGGCATCGTGGTCTCCTTACCTGTTCACTCTCCGGCGCGGCCCGGCATATCACGAACGCCCTCGGGACTGCCCGGGCCGCGACCCAACCGGCACGGCGCCGGACGCCGGCGGAGGCCGGGCCCGACGTCTGCACGCGCCGGGTCGCTAGTCCTCAACCTCTACGATCATTTCGATCTCGATGGGCATGCCGCCCGGCAGCGTGGCCATGCCCACGGCCGACCTGGCGTGGCGTCCCTTGTCGCCATAGAGCTCGATCAGCAGATCCGACGCGCCGTTGGCCACCAGGGGCGGTCCGGTGAAATCGGGCGCGGAGTTCACCATGCACAGTAGCTTGACGATGTGGCTGACCTTGTCCAGGTCGCCGATCGCGCCTTTCAGGTTGGTCAGCAGGTTCAGCATGGTCTGCCGGGCGCAGTCGTATCCCTGTTCAACGGTCAGATCCGTACCTAGCTTGCCCGTGTGCAGCAATCCGCCTCCCGGCAGGCCCGGGCCCGTGCCGGACAGGAACACCAGGTTCCCCGTACGCACAAAAGGAATGATGTTGCCGGCTCCCGGCGGACGCGGCGGGGGCAGCTCGAGGCCCATTTCCTTCAGCTTGTTTTCTATCTCCGGCATGACGTCGCTCCTTGTTCGTGCGTTTATCTGGGCGGCCTTGATCCCGGGCCGTACGGGCGCGCCCGATGGTATCACGCTCCGGCGCGCTGCGAAACGTCCCCGACGCGGATTGGTCAACCGGACGTCGGGGCCGTTCCCAACGTTCCCGTCCCGTTGTGTGCAGCGATTACGCCTTCAGGTGTCGATCGTAGAACAGCAGCACCCGGTGCCACATGTCCTGCGCCGGCGCCGCCCGGTAGCTGGGACGATAGTCGGCGAAGAAGGCATGCCCGGCGTTGTTGTACATCACCCACTCGTAGGTCTTACCGTGCTCATCCAGCAGGGCTTTCATCTGCTCCGCCTGTGCAGGAGTGGGATTCTCGTCCTCGACGCCGAACAATGCCAGCAGCGGGCAGGAGAGATCAGGCACCATGTCCATGGGCTGCACCGGCCGCAATTCCGTGGGCTCGTGGACAATGTGGCCGCCCGCAGAGTCCACCGCCGCATCGATGTTGCCGCTCAGGCACGCCATCATCAGCGTATAACGTCCGCCCGAACAGAACCCGATGATTCCCACCTTGCCGTTGCTGTGCGCCTGCGATTTGAGAAACGCCGCCGCTCCCTCCAGGTCATCCATGGCGCGGGAATCAGGAGATGCAAACAGCGCGGCCAGCACGTTTTCCGGTTCCGGCGTGCCCTCCCGCGTGTACAGGTCGGGCGCAATGGCCAAGTAGCCCTGCCCCGCAAACCGCACCGCGATGTCCTTGTGGTGATCCATCAACCCCATGCCTTCCATCGTCACAATGACCGCCGGGTATGACCCCGGTTCCGCCGGACGGCTGTACAGCGCGTCGATCATCGTACCGTCGCGGCTGGGGTACTGGATCATCCCGGTCTCCAAATTCTGTCCAACGAGTACCATGATTTACCTCCCGCAGGTTGCGGATGTTCCGCTCGTCCTGAGCTTGTCGAAGGACGAACGATGGTTCGACAGGCTCACCATGAGCGGACGGGAAATGAATTGAGGACTGCCCCTTGACTGAGTGGCTCAACCCAGCAGCGCCAGCTTCTCCCGGAACGCGGCGATGGCCCGTTCCTCCGGCACACCCATGAAGAACCGGAGCCCCTGCACGTATTCCAGCACCTCCCGGGGCAGCATCAGCAGGTCGTTGCGCGGGCCGGTGGACTTGTACAGGTTGTTCATCCAGTCCTCCTGGCCCACGAACAGCGCATCCTGCAGGATCACGAAGTCCTGCCGCTCCATGTCCGACCGGTACATCCAGCGGTTGAACACGAAAGGCAGCCCCGTCCACTCCTGCCATTCCTCACCCAGGTCGTAGCGGTGCGGAAACCCGCGGATGGCCCGGCGTCCGCGCAACCCCTGGTTCCACGTCAGGAACATGGCGTCGTGGTCCGCGTCCCGGTCCACGAACGAGACTCCGCCGATGCCGTGCTTCTGGGACAACAGCACGCGCAGCAGATTCAGCGTCGTGGAGTCGGGGTTGGTCACCGCAATAGCCGCGTCGCTCAACTCCCCGATCTCCCGGTTGGAAATCAGCACGCAGGAAACGGCGCGATTGACCGATGCCACGCAGAACCTCTGGATCGGCGATGCGCTCAACTCGAGACGCGGTACGTCCAACAGTGGCACGGGCCCAGCGTCGATCTCGCCCTCGGCCAGCGCGTCCGCAACCTGGTTGGGTTCCAGGTCAAGCAGGGTGATGCCCCGTCGCTCCATATCAAAGTAAAAGGCTTCGCATTCCAGGTTGGGAACATGACCTACTGTGATCGGCATGGCAACGCTTTTACTCCCTGTTCGTCGTGCTTGCGCGGGTGTAGGGGCGAATAATCATTCGCCCCTACGTATGATCGCCGGACACTCTGCGAACTCTCGCCTGTGCTCGGCGCCAACGTGATACCACGTGCAACGGCCCCCGTCCATGCCTATGTGTAGGGGCAGGTTTCAAACCTGCCCCTACAGAACCGTCGGACCACCCGAAGCGGGGGCCTCCCTTGGTCAGGGCTTACAGGCGCGGTCCCATGAAGGTCAGTGCCTGCTTCTGGTACACCTGGATGCGGTTGCGAGGCCCTTCGCAGACGAAAACGCGGTTGTTTTCGTCCACCGCGACGCCGGTGGGCGCCCAGAAGTCGCGCTCGCGCTCGAGGCCAGGCGCCCGTTCCCGCTCGCCCCACATCTCGGGGTTCGCGTCCAGCTTGTCCTTGCCCCACTTGGACACGGTGGCATCGCCGGTCTTCTCGCCGCAGAAGTTGCCGTCCGGATCAAAGAACTGCAGGCGGTTGTTGAGCCAGTCGGCCACGTAGATGATGCCGTCCTGGTCCACCGCCACGTCGGCGGGCCGATTGAACTCGCCGTCTCCGGAGCCGGAGGAGCCGAACTTCATCAGGAACCGTCCGTCCGAGGAGAACTTCTGGATCCGGTCGTTGCGCCAGTCGGCGACGTAGATGTTGCCCTGGTTGTCGATGTCGATGCCCCAGGGCGTGTCGAACTCGCCGTCGCCGGTGCCGTGGCTCCCGATCTTCATCAGGAACTGGCCGTCCGGCGTGAACTTCTGCACGCGGTGATTGTTCCCGTCCACGACCCAGACGTTGTCGTCCGCGTCGATGGCCAGGCCCGACGGGCGGTCCAGCTGGCCGTCGCCGCTGCCGATGTTCTCGTCCCACTTGCCGATGAACTCGCCGTCGCGGGTGAACATCGAGATGCGGTGGAGCCATTCGTCGGACACGTACACGTTGCCGTTGCTGGCAATCGCCACGTTCACCGGCCAGACCAGCGAGCCGTCCTCAAAGTTGTATTCGTGCGGGCCCTGCTGCGGGACGCCGCGGGCGAAGGCGTCGACGTATTCCTCGTCGACCGTGCACACCGTGATGCGCGTGCCCTCCGGGCGGTATTCCGACGAGCGGCACAGCACGTACATCAGGTCGTCCTCGCCGCGGGCCATGTGGATCGGATAGGTGAACCCGGGTCCGAACTGCTCGCCGCGCCCGATGGTGTGGCTGTACTGCAGCTGGACGTGGGATATTCTCTGAGCTAGAACCATGATCGCCTCCTTTTGTTGGCCTACGGGCTAAATGAAGTCCATCTGCTCGAAGGAGCCGTTCACGATGGGCTGGGCGTCCAGGCCCATCCACTTCTCCAGGAGGGTGGAATAGAGGCCGCGGAAGTCGTTGTTGAAGTGCAGGTCGCCCTCCAGCAGCTTGTCCTCCTCCAGCGACGGGTACTCGCCGTAGAGGCCGCCCTTGACGTTCTCGCCCACCACGAAGGCAACGCCGCCCGAACCGTGGTCGGTGCCGGAGCCGTTGTCATGGACGCGGCGGCCGAACTCGGTGAAGACCAGCAGGACGACGTCGTCGCCGGCGTTGTG
>JAJDXU010000350.1 GCA_022823105.1 Dehalococcoidia bacterium | reverse complement strand
CTCCTCCAGCACCACGGAATGGTCAACTGTCAGGCCGCCTCCGCCGTATTCCTCGGGAGCGGCCGGCCAGAGCCATCCCTTCTCACCCAGACGTCGGCCCAACTCTCTCCTCAGTTGGTACTGCTCGTAAGTGAGGTCGATGGAATCGGCGGGATGCTCGATGCCGGACGGGATGTTCTCAATAAGCCAGTCCTGCACCTCGGTGCGGAATGCTTCCTGTTCGGCCGTGTAGCGTGGTTCGAAGTCCATGATCTACCTCGATGCCGGCCCCGGCCGGCGAAATGCGTTCGTGAATATAGGGCGCAATTATGCCCTATGCGAATATGCGGGGCAACCGCGCTCGAAGAGCAACATTGACGAACGTCAGTCTAGGTTGGTATAGTGGATGTATGTTGTATGTCTCGCTAATACATACGACATACAAATCAAATCTGGAGCAAGGCAATGCGAATCGGAATCAACATCCCGAAAGACCTACATCAAAGACTCCAACCACTAAAGGGGTCGATAAACATTTCCCAGATCTGCCGGGAAGCCTTAGAGGCCCGCGTCGACAAATACGAGGAATTCGTTGGGTGGTTGGACTCGGAACACGCCAAGGAAGCAATAGCAGGGATCTGCGACAAGGAAATGCAGCGCAAAGCTATTGTTGAAGTCGATTGGGAGACGATCGGCTACCAGGATGCCAAAGACTGGGTGCAAGGAGCAACGTTGCCTGATTGGGATTATTGGAATCGTTGCCGGAACCATCCCGATCGGTCAAACCAAAATTTCATTTGGCTACACGGCCGACATGTGCGCTCCAGCAAAACTAGAGGCGAATTTGTAACCCCGGACGGTGCGAAGACATTCTTTCAAAGGCATCGGGAATACATGGACCTGATCCATGATCAAGACGACGAGTTTTGGGAATGGATGCATGAACAATACGACGGGTTGGGGCCCCTGTATGAATGGGAGTCATCGGAACAGGCATACGGCCGCGCATGGATGACTTACACGTCGGCAGTCTGGGAGATGATTTGTCAGTTGCGAGATGAGCGCGCCACAGAATTGCAAAATGCGCTCCTGAAATCTATAGAGAATCGCCCCGTGCCGGAGGTTCCTGAAAGAATTGCGGCCGAGATCCGCCGCGGTAAATGATTCATTGGCTCCGCAGCGCCCGGCCCGGCCGCGCCCCGGTGTTTTGGCCGTTGTCGATCACCAGCGTCCCGTTGACGGCCACATAGTCGATACCGACCGGGAACTGGGCCGGGTCGTCGAAGGTGGCTGGAGTATCCACCGTCTGAGGGTCGAACAGCACCAGGTCCGCCTTTGCGCCATCGCGGATGACGCCACGGTCCCTCAGCCCGAGCCGCTGGGCTGGCGCTCCGGTCATCTTGCGTATCGCCTCTTCCAGCGAGAAAAGTCCTTCGCCACGCACGAATTGACCCAGCACGTAGGGATAGGTGCCGTAGGTGCGCGGGTTGGGCCGACCGCCGGTCAGGATTGCATCGGTGCCGATCATCTGCGCCGGGTGGGACGCTATCTCGCGGATATTTTCCAGGTTGCCCGTGCGGGCCACGAACGCAACCTGCAGGTCCTCCTCAACCAGTAGGTCACAAACGGCGTCAACCATGCGCGCCTGCCTGTGTTTCGCCAGTTCCTCCAGCGAACGCCCCTCCCATTCCTTGTTTTTGTCGGAGGCGATGTGGGCAAAAATATAGTTGTCCAGGGTCTGGCCGCCCCATTGCGGCTCCACCGCCCGCACCATCATCTCGCGCACGCGCGGCTCGGCGATGCGGGCCATGAGCGCCTGCGGCCCGCCCGCGTGCACCCAATACGGAAGGAGAGAGTGCAATATCGTGCTCGCCGCCGGGTAGGGATACTGGTCGAAGGTGACGTCCCGATCCCGGTTGCGCGCTTCATCCACGAGGCCTGTCATTTGCGCTCCTAATCCGGCCACCGGACTGTGGTAATGGGAGATATGCACCGGCGCCCCCGACCTGCGTCCGACTTCCAGCGCCTCCCGGAACGGGTCCAGCAGGCGGTCTCCCAGCGTGTAGCGCGCGTGCGTGCAGTAGAAGCCGCCCTCTTCGGCGGTGGCTGTGGCGATGGCGGCCAGTTCGTCTGTGTTGCTGTACGCGCCGGGAGCGTAGGTCAGCCCTGTGGTGAAGCCGAACGCGCCGTCCCGCATGCCCTGGCGGGTCAGATCCTGCATCTGCGCCAACTCCGCTTCGGTGGGAAGGCGGGACGACCAACCCATCGCCGCCACCCGGATGGCGGCGTGAGGTACGAAGTGGAACACGTTGCAGACGGCGTTGCCGTCGAACAGCGCCAGGAAATCCGCGACGCTGCTCCATCGAACACCGTCCGGTGGCGTCCCGTTCACCGCGGCCAGGTACACCAGCAGTTGTTCCAGGGCACGGGGAGTCGTCGGAGCGTAGGACAGGCCGTCCATGCCCAGACCTTCGGAGGTCACACCCTGTCGGATCTTGGCATCGTGGCTGGGCTCGGTCAGCAGTTTCAGGTCGGAGTGGGAATGCATGTCGATGAAGCCGGGGCAGATAACATACCCGCTGGCGTCTATCACCCGGCCGGCGTCTACCGACGAGGTGTCGCCCGCGATGACCTGCACCGAATCGCCGGTCACCGCCACGCTGCCCCGGTATGCCGGAGCGCCCGTGCCATCGATCACGGTTCCGTTGGCAAACAATAGGTCGACCATCTCTAATCTCCAAGATGTGTTGCGCTCGTCGCCGAATCATACACCGTGGTTCTCACTTGACCGCGTTGCCGACACCCGCCGCCGAACAATTTCCGATATAATGAACCATCATACCCTCGAGCCACAGGAGGCCCAACATGCCGGCAACGGTCAATCGCGATGAAGTGTACGAAGCCCTCAGGACGGTATATGACCCGGAAATCCCGGTCAACGTGGTTGATCTGGGCCTGATTTACGATGTTCAGGTGAGCGACGCCAACGACGTTTTTGTGCAGATGACTCTCACCTTCCCCGGTTGCGGGATGGGTCCCCATATCGCCCAACAGGCCGAATGGGCGGTGCAGGATGTTGAAGGCGTCGAAGAGGTGAACATCGAATTGACCTTCGACCCACCCTGGTCCCCGGACCTGATCAGCGAAGAAGCCCGGAACATGCTGGGGATCTGACGATTCTCGCCGCCAACCTCGTCCCAACCCGGAGGCCGAGCGCACGATGGCAACGCCACAGCAACCCAACGCGCAACAGAACGCCCGCCTACAGCAGATCCGACGACAATGGGAGCAGAAGCGGCAGATCACAGACCGCCTCGCTTCCGTCCGCACCAAGATAGGTGTGTACAGCGGCAAGGGCGGCGTCGGCAAGACCACCGTCGCCTGCAACTTGGCCGCCACTTTGGCGGCCCAGGGCGAGCGCGTCGGACTGCTGGACGTCGACATCGACTGCCCGAACGTTACCCGTGTCATGGGAATCGAGGACAAGCCCGATTTTCGGGATGGTCAGATCACGCCCGCCGAAGGCCATGGGGTGAAAGTCGTCTCCATGGCGTTCTTCCAGGAGAATGAGGACGAGGCCATCATCTGGCGCGGGCCGATGATCCACAACGCCATCAACCAGTTCCTCCAGGCCACCGACTGGGGCGAGTTGGACTACCTGATAGTGGACCTTCCCCCGGGAACATCGGATTCGCCGTTGACCGTCATGCAGACGCTGCCGATGGATGGATTCGTGGTGGTGAGCACTCCGCAGGATCTGGCGATCATCGACGCCAGGCGCTGCATCAACATGATCCGCAAGCTCAACCTGAACGTGGTGGGCGTGGTGGAAAACTACTGCGGCGAAATATTCGGCGAAGGCGCCGGCCGCCAACTGGCCGAGGACATCGATTCGTATTTAGTTGGGATGATGTTGGTGTTGGGATAGTTTGT
>JAJDXU010000441.1 GCA_022823105.1 Dehalococcoidia bacterium | reverse complement strand
GTGGCCGGCGTTCCCATGATGAACGGCACCAGCGTCCTGGAGGGCTACGTGCCCGACGTGGACGCCACCATCGTGACGAGGATCCTGGACGCGGGCGGGTCCATACCGGGCAAGGCTGTGTGCGAGAGCCTGTGCTTCTCGGGCGGCAGCCACACGTCGGACACGGGGCCAGTGCGCAATCCGCATGATCCCACGCGCACGGCGGGTGGATCATCCAGCGGGAGCGCGGCGCTGGTGGCGGCCGGTGAGGTGGACATGGCCATCGGCGGCGACCAGGGCGGGTCGATCCGGATTCCGGCCAGCTGGTGCGGCATCTACGGACTGAAACCGACCTACGGGCTGGTGCCGTACACCGGCGTGTTTCCGATTGAGCTCACGCTGGATCACACCGGGCCGATGGCTCGCACCGCCGCCGACGTGGCGTTACTGCTGGAAGCCATCGCGGGGCCGGACGGGCTGGACCCCCGGCAGGGTGGCGGGTTGCAAGGTCAAGCCTACACGCAGGCGTTGACCGGCGACGTCGCGGGTCTGCGCATTGGTATCGTACGCGAGGGGTTCGGCCTGCCGGAATCGGAAGCCGACGTGGACGATGCGGTGATGAACGCGGCCCGCTCGTTCGAGGGCATGGGCGCCACGGTGGGCGAGGTTTCGATTCCCTGGCATCTGGACGGTATCCACGTGTGGCGGGCCATCGCGGTGGAGGGGGCGACGATGCTGATGGTGGCCGGCAACAGCATGGGCACCAACTGGAAGGGCAACTACACCACCGGGTTACTCGACGTGTACGCCGACGGGTGGCAGAGCCGGGCCGACGACCTGTCGGAGACGACCAAGCTGGTGGTGCTGATGGGACAGTATATGCAGGACCGGTATCACGGCCGCTACTACGCTAAGGCCCAGAACCTGGCGCGAACGCTGACCGCAGCCTACGACGCGGCGCTGAGCGAGTACGACCTGCTGGTGATGCCCACCCTGCCCATGAAGGCCACGGTGATTCCGCCGGCCGATTGCAGCCGGCAGGAGTACACCGACCGGGCGCTGGAGATGATCCCCAACACGTGCCCGTTCGACGTGACCGGCCACCCTGCCATCTCGGTGCCGTGCGGTGTATCGGACGGACTGCCCATCGGCATGATGCTGGTGGGGCGTACGGGAGACGATGCGACCGTGCTGCGCGCCGCCGACGCCTACGACCGCAACAGTTAGAGGTTGATATGCCCGAGCCGAGAGTGATTTACCAACCCAAACCCGGTACTCCCATTGACGTGGACCGGGAATTCTACGGGCGCCTCGGACGCGAGACCGAGAGCCGCAGTCCCGTGGATCAGTTCGTGGTGCCGATGCGCTCGGGTCGGGCGTGGCCCGTGCTGGCCGGCCAGATCTGCCGCATCGTCGTGGTGGAGGGAGCGCAGGTCGCCGACTTCAACGCGTGGAACCTGAACAACCCACGGGAACGGTTTTGGGCGGCGCGCACCAAGCAGTTGCACCGCGCCCACGTCAGCACGTTCGACCGGCTGTGGTCGTGCCTGCCGTACCTGCGGCCGATGCTCACCATCACCGGCGACACGGTGGACTACCCACGGGACGAGGACGGCGCGGGATGCCACGACCTGCTTGGCACGCGCTGCGACCCATATGTCCACAAGATGCTGAACGGCGAGGATTTCGACTACTGCTGCCACTCGAACCTGGTGCGTGCGGTGGCTCCGTACCATCTGAACGAGAGCGACGTTCACGACGTGCTGAATGTCTTCCAGGTCACCGGTCTCACCCAAGGGGACCAATATTTCGTGAAACCGTCGCCGGCAAAGCAGGGGGACTTCTTTGAGTTTTTCGCTGAGATCGACCTGCTTTGCGCCATTTCCACCTGCCCCCACGGGGACCTGTCGGTGCAGGTCTGGGGTGAGGATGCCGGAGATCCCATCGACACCTGCCATCCGCTGGGCGTGGAGGTTTACCAGCCCGATCCGACATTGCTGGACGGTTGGGAGTCGCCGCCCACGGCGGATTACCGGGGTATTCACGGCCTTGATCGGACATGAGCCGGCGGGAAGCGCGTACCAGGAATCGGCTAAGACATCGGGAAGTGTTTGCCGGAGGACAACATGATAGTGGTAACGGGAGCAGCGGGCAGACTGGGCCGACGGGTGGTGCAGTCGTTGGTGGACCGAGGCAGGGAGGTGCTGGCGACGGACCAGGTGGAGGCCAATGACCTGCCGGCGGAATTCGTGCGCTGCGATCTGGGCAACGCTGACTCGGTGCATGACGTTCTGCGCGGCGCGGAGGCCGTCGTCCACATGGGCGCCATCCCCGGGCCGCAGCGGGCGGAGCCGCGGGCCATATTTGCCAACAACACGCCGGCCGACTTCAACGTGATGATGTCGGCGGCGGAGTTGGGTTTGCGCCGCGTGGTGTATTCGTCCAGCGCGTTCGGCATGGGGTGGGCACACGACGGCAACGCCTTTGTGCCCAGGTATCTGCCGCTGGACGAGGAACACCCCATGATGCCATTCGAGCCCTACGGGCTGACCAAGCAGGTCGGCGAGGACATCGGCAGGATGATCGCGCGCAACTCGGACACCACCGTGGTCAGCCTGCGGTTTACCAACGTGCCGCCGCCGGAGGTGGTGGCGGAGTTCCCCTGGCCGGCGCCCACGCCGGAAAACCCGCTGACGCTGGTGATGTGGGCCTACGCCGACGCGCGGGACGTTGCGGACGCGCAGGTGCTGGCGCTGGACGCCGAGATCGAGGAATACGAGGCGTTCATGCTGGCCCAACCCTCAAGCCGATTCGCCGAACCAACCATCGACATCGTGCGGAACAACTTCGGAGACAAGGTCGAGATACGGGACGGTCTCGAAGGCACGGCAAGCGTAATCAGCACCGCCAAGGCGCAGCGGATGCTGGGCTGGCAGCCCCGCCAAGACTGGCGGCAGTCAGGGAAACAATAGCCTGCCAATGACGCCTGCCGCTGCAGGTGACGGCTACTCCGGTATGCCCAGTGCCCTGCGCACCGCCGCGCCAATCGGCGTCAACGGGCTCTCCTCCGGCGGACCGTGGGGAACCATTCGGTTGTGGTGGATGGCAACAGCGAGGCGATGCTGAGGATCAGCCCACCCGATGGACCCGCCGGCCCCGTTATGACCGAACGCCAGCGGATTGTTGCCCATGGCGCCCATGCCGGGGCTGCCCGCGAAGTGGAACCCGCCGATGGTGCCGTGATGGGGAACACCGTGCACCGGGTCGTAGTCGCTGGGCGGACGCGGCACGTGGAAGGTGCGAACGCGGTCCTCGGAAAGCAGGCGAACGCCGTCCAACTCGCCGCCGTTGGCCAGCATCGCCCAGAACCGGGCCTGGCTGCGGGCGGTCATGATCCCCTGGGCGCCGGGGATGCAGGCCTGGCGCACGTCGGAGCGGCCGAAAACCTCCTGGGTCGTGCCAACCTCGGCCGGAGTGGCGCGGAAACGCAGCGAGTCCGGCGGAAGACCCGGAGCGCCTGGTGGCAAAGGCGGCACGTTGGTGAGTTTTGCGACGCGCGGCTCAACCTCCGCAGGGATGCCCGCCCAAAGGTCGGTGATGCCCAGCGGTTGGCAGATTTCGTCCTGGATGAACTGGCCGAAGGGCCGGCCTTTGGGGTCGGTGCGGCGCACCACTTCGCCGACCACCCAGCCGAATGTGTAGGCCATGTAGCCGCTGCGCGTGCCCGGCTCAAACAACGGGTGCATCTCCGCGAGTTGGCCAACCATCCAGTCCCAGTCGCACATCAACTCGGGAGTGACGCCCACGGGCATCAGTGGCACCCCGATGCGATGGGTGAGGACGTCGAACACGGTGCCCTTGTCCTTGCCGTACTTTCCGAACTCCGGCCAGTACTTCGCCACCGGCTGATAATAGTCCACCAGCCCACGCTCCGCCTGGATGTGCAAGGCAGTCGCGGTTACCGCCTTGATGTTGGAGAACACCGGGAACAGGGTTTCGCCGTCCACCTCGCGGCCGGTGTTTTCATCCGCCAGGCCGCCCCATTTGTCGATCGCCGGTTCGCCTTCGAGGTACGCGGCAACCTGTACTCCGATTTCGCCCCGCTCTCCGATGGCGACGTCGATGGCATCCTGAACGATGCGCTGCAAATTTTCCGACATGGCGACATACCTCCATCAGGATTTCTTGCATCAGGGATCCTTGGGCCGTAGCATAGCGCACATCGGTCGGTGTTACACGTTTGACCCACAGGAAAGGCGTGCTATTCGCTCCCACGAGCATTCGACGCGCGCGTCTGTGATCCGCCCGGCGCTTGGTTCCTCGTGCCCCCACCTGTCGCCAATTTGACCTCTTGCGCTTTCGTGGCGTAGATTCAGCCCAACGACACGAACGCAAGGAGGAACAACACCATGCCGTTTTACGAAAGGGGCGACACCCGCATCTATTACGAAGAGGTCGGTTCCGGGTTCCCGCTGCTGGTTATCCCGGGCGGCGGCCTGAACTCCACAGTGGCTGGGCTTCAAACCCATCCCTTCAATCCAATGGAGACGTTCAGGGATGACTTTCGCTGCATCGCGTCCGACCTGCGTAACTCGCCGCCGGGCCAGTCCACGGGGCCATTGGACATCGAGCGCACGTGGGACGCTTTCACCGACGACCACATCGGCCTGATGGATCACCTGGGCATCGACAAGTTCGGCGTGATCGGCTTCTGCATCGCCGGGCCGATGATCCTGAACCTGCTCAGCCGGGCCGGGGACCGGGTCGTGGCCGCCGCATTGATGCAGCCCAGCGGATACCGGCCGGAACTGCCGAACCTGTTCTACGAGAACAACACCGCCGGGTGGGGCCCGCCGCTGTGCGAGAAGCGTCCGGATATTACCATGGACATGGTGCATGACTTCTTAATGAACATGTACAACAATCGGGCGGACTTTGTTTTCACCGTGTCCCGGGAGTTCGTGAGCTCCTTGCAGACGCCGATCCTGATCGCGCCCGACGATGTGCCGGCGCACCCGTATGAACGGGCGATGGAGGTCGCCAACCTCGCGCCCAACTCCGAGGTGACCATCTACCCGTGGAAGGACACCCAGGAACACATCGACGAGACCGTGGACCACGTTCGCCGCTTCCTGAAGACGCACGCGGCGGTACCTGCGGCGGCGTAACGAATCCGCAGAAAGACACCACTTGGACGGCCCCGTCGTGCTCAATGATCGTTCCGCGATCAGTGGACACGTTGGGGCTGTCGGTTTTCGCGCGACGGACACGATTCCGCAACAACGGTAGAAACGGCGGTCGATTACGTCTCCTGATTATATAATGTGAAGCAAATCGCACTGTTTGCGAGGGCCGGTGCGCCGAACGCGACCCTGCCGCGGACAGGACAGGCACATCACAGGAGGAAATCGTATGGGCATTCAGATCAAGCGCGTTGGTCACGTCGGGATACTGGTATCCGATTTTGAACGGTCTTTCGAGTTCTACACCAAGGTATTGGGCTGCAAGGTTACTTCCCGCCGGCGCCGGCCCGACGGGTCCGAGTCGGCCTTCCTGCGGTTTGACGAAACACACCACGACTTCGTCATCGCCAGCGCTCCCGAGGGTGTGGACGTGTCTGAGAACGTGCCGGGGCACGCACGGCTGGTGCAGCAGGTCGCGTTCGAGGTGGAAAACCGCGACGAGTTCATGAAGGCTCTGGCCCACATTCACACGCACGGCGCCGAGATCGTGAGCGGGCCGTTGACCCACGGCATCGAGGCCGGCGGCAACCTGGAAGGCAGCGGCAGCCGTTCCTTCTACTTCCTCGACCCGGACGGCAACCGGTTGGAGATATTCTGCGACGGCATGAAGGTCCCCAACGGTGAGCAATTCCCCAGGGCGGAATACGCCGACGCCATCAAGGACTTCATGGCGAAGCAGGCCGCCAAGGCGACTCCCGCCGCAGCGGACTGATTCAGGCGTATCGATTCACGAGCGCTGAACGCGACGCTAACACGGTTCACCTAAAACGACGGCGGGGATTGTTCCCCGCCGTCGTGGTCGTCATGACAACCAGGTTGCCGCCCCGACCTAGCCCTGGCGAACGAACTTGTCGACACCGGTGCCGTCGCTGAGGCCGACGTAGATGTCGCCCCGGGAGTCGACCCAACTCCCGTGCCCGGGGCCGCGGCAGTCAAAGCGGGCGAGGACGTTGCCGGAAGTGTCGAGCACGCTGACCCGCGCCGAGGAGTCGTTTACGCTGCCCTCGCTGACTACCAGGTTGCCCTCGCTGTCCACCGAAATATCCATGGGGCGCTGGATGTCGTCCCAAATTCCGATGAACTCGCCGTCCAGGTTGAAGAGCTGCATCCGGTGATTCTCGCGGTCGCAGAGGAAGACCGTGTCGTTATGGATCACCAGGCTGTGGGGCAGGTGGAAGTGCCCCGGGTCGCTCTTGCCCGGCTCTCCCCAGGACTGCTTGAGCTGCCCGTCCCAGCTGAAGCGGTGGACCCGAGCGTTGCGGTACCCATCTGCGACGTACAGGTCACCCGAGGGGGACGGCACAAGTTCGGCGGGGTAGTTGAACGGGCCGGCGGAGCGGGGACAAAGATCGCCCGGGTTCTCGCAGCCGGTGTCAGAGTGAACACCGTGGCGCCCCAGCATCTGGATTGGCTTGCCGTCGATGGTGTAGACCAGGCACACGGAGTTGTCCCGGTCGGTGAGGTAAACGGTGTCCTCGTCGTCGATAAATATGCCGTGGGCGAATGAAAATGCGCCGTTGCCCCAGCTGTCCAGCAGGTTGCCGTCCCGGTCGAAAATGAGGATGGGCGGATCCTTGCGCTGGAAGGCAAAAACCCGGTCCTGGGAATCGGTGGCGAGGGCGCTGACCATGGCGAAGGACTCGCCTGCTGGGAGCCTGGCCCAGTTCTCCACCACTTCATACGTGTATTTTCCGCTTCCTACAGTGGTCATGTTATCGGCCTCCTTGTGGTTGGGTTGGATACGGTCGTTTGACGCGGCTATTGTAACGCCGGACACGTCGCATGATTCGCCGGGTTCCCGCTCGTTTGACTGCCCGGGCCGATATACAATACATGCGCGCGAAACACATGCCGGGCTTGCCGGCAGCCAACGGAGGTGCACATGCCAGCGGAGAAAGGCATCATAAGGACCGTGTTGGGCAACGGATCGGAAGGCTGGGATGGCGACGGCGGCCCCGCCGTGGACGCGGCGTGCCAGACACCGTACGCGTGCGAGTTCGACGCCCAGGGGAACATGGTCGTGTGCATGGGGCGGCACAACCGGATCCGCCGCGTGGACACGCAGACCGGCATCATCACCCTCATCTGCGGCAACGGGGAGCCGGGATACGCGGGCGACGGCGGACCCGCAATAGATGCGGTTATTCACCAGCCGTACGGGCTTGCCATAGACGCCAACGGGGACATCTACTTTGCCCAAAGATTTGACCCCGCGGTGAGAAAGATTGACGGCCGAACCGGAATGATCTCCACCGTGGCCGGCACCGGGGAATTCGGATACAGCGGAGACGGCGGCTCCGGCAACGAGGCAATGCTCCGAGAGCCCAACGACCTTTGCCTGGACGGGCGCGACGGCCTGCTCATCGCCGACGTGCAAGACCAGCGGATACGCCGCGTGGACCTGGCCACCGGGATCATAACCACGTTCGCGGGTACGGGTGAAAAGTCCCGCGACGGGGACGGCAGACCTGCCACCGAGGCCAGCCTGATGGGTCCAAGAGCGGTTTCCGCCGACAGCCAGGGCAACGTGTTCGTGTGCGAGCGGGAGGGCAACGGCGTGCGGAAAATCTCGCCCGACGGTACGCTGACCACCATCGCCGGCGCCGACGCGGTGTATGGCTATTCCGGAGACGGAGGGCCGGCGCTGGAAGCCCACTGGGGTTCTCCGAAGGCTATGCGCTGCGACCTGAACGACAACATCATTGTGTTGGACTCGGACAACTCGGCCGTGCGCCGCATCGACGCCCACACCGGCATCGTCACCACCATCGCCGGCGGCCGCGAGGGCGGTGGAGGCGACGGCGGGCCCGCCGTGGACGCAGGCCTGTACCATCCCCACGGCTGCGGTATCGACTCCCACGGCGACCTGTATATCGCCGACACCCACAACCACCGAATCCGTGTGGTGGGCTTGTGATACGCAGCACTTCAGGCGCTCAAAACTAGCTCTTTGACATATGAGCGGCGATGACCGTAGAGTTGCACGACGGTTAATGGCGCTTGCCGCTCCGATGCACGCGCTCAGCGCTTCAGAACCGCGAAACCGCTGATCAAAACGAGGAAACCGTTACATGGCATTGCAGTTTGGGGTATTCGATCACATTGAGCCCATTCCCGGCGTACCGTTGGACCAGATCTACCGGGAACGGTTGGACCAGATAGAGGACCTGGAGGACGCCGGGTTCTACTCCTATCACCTGGCCGAGCACCATACGCCGGCGGTGCATAGCCTCGCGCCGTCGCAGAACGTGTTCCTGGCGGCCGCCGCCGAGCGGACCAGCACCATGCGGTTGGGCCCGTGCGTGTACGTGCTGCCTTTGCACCATCCGGTGCGCCTGATCGAGGAAATCTGCATGCTGGATAACCTCAGCGGCGGGCGGATGGACATC
>JAJDXU010000400.1 GCA_022823105.1 Dehalococcoidia bacterium | reverse complement strand
GACACCCGCCGGGTTCCGGGAGCTTGACCGGGGAGTAGATCGGTCATAGGCCCCGAGGGAACCATTCTGCTGCCGTTGGTCGAAAGGCCGTTTTGCGACCCGAACCTTTTTTGACACCTCGCCATGTTTGGTAGTTTGGTGGCTTGCCGCTGCATGCGATGCGGCGACCCCGCGCGGTTCTAGAGTACCGGTTGGGGAACCTGACAAGGTTAGGATAGAACACGGGCGCGACTACGGGCAACGGGCGGGTGTCACTGCCATAAAATTGATTTTCGTGGATGTGCAGGATTCGGGGATTATGAGGCTGGGCGCATCGTCATCATCGAGGTTGGGATGATGGTTGTCGCTACGCTTCCGTCGAGGATGGCGCAGCGGGCTCGGCGGGTTGTGGTCAAACAGGATTTTCAATCCTGACGTTGGCGTCAAGATTTTTCACCTCATGCTCAAGCACGGCTCGGACCTGTGCTTCCGCGACTCCGGGGAACCATTCCAGGAAATCGTGAACGGTAGCGCCCTCGGCGAGATTGCCGAAGAGGGCGGATACAGGAACCCTGGTGCCGGCGAAGACCCATGCCCCACTGAGCCGATCGGGCACGCTCTCGACGGCCGGGCAGGTAGTCCAGTCGGTCATGCCATCACCTCGCTCTGGCTTGTCCGGTTTCGTGTGTTGCTAACGGGTGCTTGTCTTAGCGTAGTATAAACCCGCGGAAGGTATGGCGTTAATTCGCGGCTCGGGTAGGGGCGTCCAGGGGCGGGTGTCGCTCCGGTGAAATCAATTTTCATGGATCTGCCAGAGGCCGGCGGGTTGGAAGAGGATCAAGGGATGGGGTTGCCATAAAAGTAGGGGCGACGCATGCGTCGCCCCTACGGCCGGTCGTGCAAGCCGGGAGTGCGTGGTCAGTCGGCGGGGGTGGCCACCGGCGCGTCCTGGAAGTGGGGCATGACCTGGGTGGCGAATAGCTCGATGGAGCGCATGACCTTGCTGTGGGGCAGTCCGGCGAAGCCGAAGTTGCCGAAGACGTGGTTGATGCCAGCATCCTGAACCTGCTTGAGCCGTTCGGCGACCACCTCGGGGGTGCCCCTCAACGGCGGAAGCCCTGCGTGGCCCAGGTCGTCGCGGCGGTCGCGGTCGGCCTGGCGGTTGGCCCAGTGCTCGTAGCCCCTGGCGATGTTGCCGTTGCGGTCCATGGGCATGCCGATGGGCGCGCCGTTGGAACCGGCGGAGCGCAGGACGCGGGACGAGAAGTCCTCCAGCCCGATGGGGTCGCGCTCGGCTTCCTCCATGGTGGGGGCCACGTAGATGGACTTGGACATGGGCGGGTCGAGATGGGCGTGGGGATGGCCGTATTCGTCCATCTTGTCGCGCCACCGCTGGATGACCTGGGGCGCCTGGCCGAGGATGTCGGTGGGGCCGCCAGTGATGACCTGGATCTGACGGCTGGCGGCGAAGTCGATGCTGGCCGGACTGGTGCTGACGGCCTGGAACAGGGGCGGGTAGGGCTTCTGCACGGGCTTGGGCAGCACCCAGAGGTCGTCGACGTTGGTGTACTTGCCGTGGAAGGTGAGGCGTTCCTGGGTCCAGGCCTGGATGATCACGTCGACGGCTTCCTGGAAACGCTCGCGGCTGGTGTCGATGTCGATGCCGACGCCGTCGAACTCCTGCTGCTGGTAGCCGGCGCCGATGCCGAAGTTGAAGCGGCCGTTGCTGATCACGTCCAGCATGGCGACTTCCTCGGCGACGAGTATCGGGTTGTGCAGGGGCAGGACGATGACGGCGGTGCCGATGCGGATGTTTTTGGTGCGTCCGGCGACGGCGCCGAGGAATGACCAGATGCCGGAGAGCAGGCCGTGGCGGGAGAAGCGATGCTCGCCCAGCCAGGCTTCATCGAGGCCGGCCTCGTCGGCGAAGGCGATCTGTTCCAGGGCGTCGTTGAGGGCCTGGGGCGGCGTGAAGTCCTCATGGTAGGGGACGATGGTGAAGATTCCGAACTGCATGGGTGCCTCCTGGTTGAGGATTGCGTAGTTGATGGACGCAAGGGTAACACAGGGGGGCGATACCCCTCACCCCAGCCCTCTCCCGCAAGGGGCGAGGGAGTATGGCGGTTGCCGGGTTGGGGGTGTTGTGGCACCATTACCCTGCCATACATACCAATGGCATGGAGGGTAGCGATGAGCCTGGACATATTCGACGTTTCCGGTCAGAAGGTACTGCTGACGGGAGCGGGACGCGGCATCGGCAAAGGGATTGCGCTGGCGTTCGCGCAGGCGGGCGCAGACGTGGCGGTTACGGGACTGACGCCCACGGGGGTCAACAAGGTGGCGGAGGAGGTGCGGGCGCTGGGTCGGGAATGCCTGCCGCTGACGGGCGACGCCACCACTGCCGCCGATACCGACGCCATCGTGGAGCGAGCGATCGCGGAGTTCGGGCACATCGACACGCTGGTGAACTGCGTGGGCGACGCCATCCGCAAGCCGGTGGTGCAGTTGCCGGGGAGCGATGTTCCCGGCATGACTGAGGCGGAGTGGCATGAGATTGTGGACATCAACCTGACGGAGGCGTTCCAGGGCTGCCGCGCCATCGGGCCGCACCTGTTGGAACGAGGGCAGGGCAACGTCATCAACATCAGCGGGTGGGCTTCGTTCAGGGGTCGGCCGATGTCGGGAGCGTACGACGCGGCCAAGGCGGGTCTGATGCGGTTCACGGAAGTGGTGGCGCAGGAATGGGCGCCGTACGGCGTACGCTGCAACGCCATCGCGCCGGGGAGTTTTCCCGATCCCGAGCAGATGTCGGAGGAGGCGTTCGCGGCGCGGGACGCCGGGGCCGTTGATACCGTGCCGCTGGGTCGCGTGGGCCGGTTGATCGAGGTTGGCTACCTGGCGGTGTACCTGGCGTCGCCGGCGGCGGCGTATGTGACGGGGCAGACGTGGGCGATCGACGGCGGCGTGAGCATCAAACACCCGTGAAACATACTGACAAAATCAGGAACACCTACATACACTGAACGTTGGCTATAACTTGTAACTGCTACATTCCCGTGAAAGCGGGCATGACGAGATAGATGCGGGAGGTATCACCATGACGATGCGGTATGAGCTGCTGGCCCACCGGATACTGGAGGGGGCGGCGGTGCGATATCCCAAGAAGGAGATTGTCACCCGGGTGGGTGAGGGAACGCACCGCTATACATACGCGGACCTGTTCGCGCGGACGGCGCGGCTGGGCAATGCGCTGCGGGAGCTTGGCATCGGGCCGGGCGACCGGGTGGGCACGTTCGCGTGGAACAACTACCGGCACCTGGAGGCATACTTCGCGCCGCCGACCATCGGAGCGGTGGTGCATACGATCAACATCCGGCTGGCGGCCGACGACATGGCGTACATCATCAACCACGCGGGGGACAAGGCGCTGCTGATC
>JAJDXU010000086.1 GCA_022823105.1 Dehalococcoidia bacterium | reverse complement strand
GTGGACGACCCGTTGGCGACCGGGAATTACGAAGAGGAGATTCACCGCGCTGTCCCGGGCTCCAGATTAATCAAGATGAGAGAGGCCGGGCACTTTCCCATGGTGGAAAAGCCCGTTGAATTCAACGAGGCGTTGGACGCTTTCCTGTCGGAGATCGAATAACCGGCGGGACGCGAGCAGCCGAAGTTGATTCGGGTCCGCCAATACCGGGGAACCGCGCCGTTGCGCCAAACAACGTAGAGGAGTCAAACCGTGGACGGAGTTACCGCTGTAGCAAACGTACTGAAAATGGAGGGCGTGGACTGGATAGCAGTCATGCCGTCCAACCCGCTGATCGAGGCGGCGGCCATCGCAGGCATCCGACCGGTGGTATGCCGGCAGGAGCGGACCGGCGTACACATGGCAGACGGGTTTTCCAGAGTCACCAACGGCAGGAAGACGGGCATATTCCTGGCGCAGAACGGCCCCGGCGCGGAGAATGCGTTCGGCGGAGTAGCGCAGGCTTACGCGGACTCGGTGCCCATCCTGGTGCTGCCGGCGGGAGTGGCGCGGAACCGACTGGGGGTGGAACCCAACTTCCACCCGGTGAAAGCCTATGAATCGATAACCAAATGGGCGGCGCATGTGAACTTCGCCGACCGGGTGCCGGAGTTGATGCGCCAGGCGTTCACCAAGCTACGGTCGGGCAAGCCGGGTCCGGTACTGCTGGAGATTCCGTCGGACCTGTCGGCGGATCAAATCAGCGAAGAGGATTTCGACTACATACCTCCGGTGCAGATGAGAGTTGCGGCCGACCCGGCCGCGGTTACCCGGGCAGCCCGAGGATTCCTGTCGGCGCAAAGGCCGGTGATCATTGCGGGACAAGGCGTGCTTTACGCTGAGGCCACGGATGAATTGATGGAGTTAGCGGAGTTTTTGCAGATTCCCGTATTGACGACGTTGGAAGGCAAGAGCGCGTTCCCTGAGAATCACCCGTTGGCGCTGGGCGTGGGCGGGTCCAGCCAAACCGGGCCGGTGCATCGGTTCCTGACCAATTCGGACGTGGTCTTTGGAGCGGGGGTGAGCTTTACCAAGAGCAGCTTCACCGTGCCGATTCCCCCTGGGAAAACGCTCATCCACCTGACCAACGGCGACGGGGACATCAACAAAGACTATCGAACCGAATATCCCATACTGGGCGACGCCAAACTGGCGCTGCGCCAGTTCATCGACGAGTTGAAAGCCCAGGGGGCGCAACAGCGGGCACCCAACCAAGAGTTGGCCGATGAGATTTCGGCGACCCGGGAGGCGTGGTTGGCCGAATGGATGCCCAGGCTGACCAGCGACGAGGTGCCGCTGAACCCTTACCGTGTGGTCTGGGACATCATGCACACCGTGGACCTGGACAACACGATCGTGACCCACGAATCCGGCAGCCCGCGGGAGCAGGTGTCGCCGTTCTGGGAGGCAAGGGCACCGCGGAGCTTCATCGGGTGGGGCAAGTCCACGCAATTGGGATACAGCCTGGGCCTGGCGATGGGAGCCAAGATGGCTGCGCCGGAGAAGATGGTGATCAACTTCATGGGAGACGCGGCGTTCGGCATGATTGGCCTGGACGTGGAGACGGCAGTCCGCGCCAATATCCCGATCACGACGGTGGTGATGAACAACTCGACGATGGCGATTTACCCGGACAGCCGCATACCCACTGCGGTGGAACGTTACGGGCTGAAGGACCTGAGCGGGGATTTCTACCAGGTGGCGGTGGCGCTGGGCGCATATGCCGAGCAGATCCACACTCCGGACGAGATCAAGCCGGCGATGCAGAGGGCGATGCAGGCGAATGCGGACGGCCGCCCGGCCCTGCTGGAGTTCATCACCAAGGAAGAGGGGACGTTCTCCAAGTTCCGGTTTGACTAGAAACGGAGCGCCGAACGGTGCGAATGACGACGGGGCGAATCGCGGTTCGCCCCGTCGTCATGGAGCAATCCTGCGATTACGACGCGACAAAGGCCAAGTCTCAAATTGCCCCAGATTTTAGACATTCCCGAGAGCGAGGACGGCATTACCGCCGACTGGCTTCGACGAGCCTTGAGGTCGGGCACGGGGAAGTTCGTGCCACCGATTGACGGCGTAGCCCATGAGGAGATCGGCGCGGGAGTGGGCATGGTGGGGAGAATTCTGCGGTGCCGTTTAACGTATGGAGGCGGTGAAGGTTTTGCGCCTTCCAGCGTCATTGTCAAGCTACCGAGCTCGGACGAAAATACCCGGCGAACCGCTCTTCAGTTGCGGTTGTACCAGCGGGAGTGCGAGTTTTATCGGGTCCTGGCTCCGGATGTGCCGGTGCGGTCGCCGTCGTTGATGTATGAAGGCTTTGATCCGGATCAGCACGACTTTGTGCTGATACTCGAAGACCTGGAGCACATGGAAACGGCGGATCAGGTTAACGGCGCCAGTGAAACGCAGGCGATGGCCGCGATCCGTGCTGCCGGCCGCCTGCACGGGCAGTTTTGGGACCGGGTGGACGTGCCTCCGGTTGCCACCGTCCACAATCCGCGGACACTGGAACAGCACGCGGTGCTCCAGTCCGTGTACCAACTCAGCCTGCCCAGGGCGTTAGATCTTTTCGGCGACCAGTTTTCACAGCCGATGCGCAGGCTGGCGAAATCCTATGGATCCTGTCTCGCGGAACACTCCGCCGCGATGGACCGAGGAGCGCAAACGCTGATCCACGGCGATTTCCGGTTGGACAATATGTTCTTCGACAAGAGTGACAACCCCGGCGTGGCGCTGGTCGATTGGCAGGTCAACGGCATTGGGAGCGGTCTGTACGACATAGCGTATTTTCTGTCGTCCAGCGTCGGTACCGATGTCCGTCGCAGAATCGAGCGGGACGCGATTGAGATATACAGGGATGTGGTGAACAGCGTTCGGCCGGGCAGCCTGACAGGAGACGGGTGTTGGCGGTCTTATCGGGAGGCCATGCTCACATGCTTCCGCGTGCCAATCATCGCCGGGGCTCAACTGGACCTCACCAACGAAAGAAGTCGGCGGCTGGGCGAGGTGGGTTTGCAGCGCACCCTGACCGCCATGGACGACCTGGACGTCGGGGAGTTTCTTCCGTCCGGCGCGTAGCTTCATAGCTTTACTGTGCCAATCCGCGGTCTCGGGAATTTGGTGACACCGGACGGTGGCCTCTGCGCCATGGACGTTTTTACACTGGCCCGCGACGCTAATTTCGTTGGGGTGCAGAATGTTGGCCAATGGATCACCGGTCAGTTCGGACACTGTAGAGGAATTTCGGGCCGAACTGGAACGGATTCTGTCTGCGCAATCGGGGGAGCACAATGTTGAGCCCGCAACACCGGAGGAGTCGGAAATCCGAGCGGGCGCAGGGGGTTGCCGGAATAAACGGGCGACTGCGCTTGAAGTTCCCTACCAGCCGACCATCCGGGATCTGCCGTCCGGGGAGCGGCCGAGGGAACGATTGCGGGAGCACGGACCGCGGTATTTGAACAACGCCGAGTTAGTTGCAATCCTGCTGCGTTCCGGCATTGCCGGCGAGAATGCTATCAATGTGGCGACCCGGATCCTGACGCAATTTGAGGGATTGGGAGGACTGGCGCGGGCCGGATACGGGGAACTGTTCGGGCAGCGGGGGTTGAGTCACGCCAAGACGTGCGAGATTCTGGCGGCGTTGGAACTGGGCCGGCGCATCGCGTCGTTGGCGCCGGAGGAGAGGGCGCAGATCACATGCCCGCAAGATGCCGGCAACCTGTTGAGCGCGGAGATGTCGATTTTGCCGCAGGAACACCTGGTGGTCCTGCTGCTCAATACCCGCAACCAAGTAGTGGGCAAGCGTCAGATTTACATAGGGACGGTCAACAGCAGCGCGGTCCGGCCGGCGGAGGTGTTGAGGCCGGCGATCCGGGAAAACGCTCCGTCGATCATCGTGGTGCACAATCATCCGTCCGGAGACCCGACTCCGAGCGCCGAAGACGTTTCCGTGACGCGAGACCTGATCAACGCGGGGAAGCTGCTGGACATTGAACTGCTGGACCATTTGGTGATAGGACAGGGTGGGCGCTTTGTGAGCCTGAAAGAGAGAGGGTTGGGATTTGACCAGCCCTGACCGCAAAGGAGAATTGACCGATGAGCGAGTATTTCCTGCAAACGGACGGCAGAGGGTACAAGGAGTTGGCGGAAGGCGCGCGGACCAGGACCTTCTGGGGTGAACAGATGCTGTTTTCGCTAGTGGAGGTGGAGGCGGGCGCGACGGTTCCGCTCCACACGCACCCGCACGAACAGGGCGGGATCATAGTGGAAGGCGAGCTGGAGATGGGGATCGGTGGCGAGGTGCGCGTGCTCAGGCCGGGCGACATGTACATTATCCCTGGGAACGTTGAGCACTACGCCAAGGGCCAGGCTACCAGGGCGGTGGCACTGGACATATTCAGCCCGGTGCGCGAGGAGTTCAAATACTAGGAGTGGGTATCGAAGTACTCGGCGACTGCCATCACGAGGCTGCCCATGTGCGGGTGGTCCGGTTCGATATCCACCGAGATTCCCGACTCGACCAGTTTGCGGGTGCACACGGGGCCGACCGACGCCACGGCGACGGGACCGGACAAACTGCGTTTCAGTGACTCTTCGCGGCCGGCCGTTTCCGCAATTGCCAGCAGGTTGGGCACCTGGGGGCGGCTGGTGAACGCCAAAGCGTCCACTTCGCCCTGCTCGATGCGATCGATGAGCCGGAGGACGGGGGCCGTGTCGTTGGGCAGGCCCCAATCGTACAGGGTCAGTTCCCGGTAATCTGCGCGGCGTTCGCGGAGGTAGGTGGGCAACTCGGAATCGGGGCCCCCATAGCGCTGGAATATCACCCGTTTACCGTTCAGATCCAGGCTGGCCATGGCGGCGGTCAAGTCGGATGAGGTGTAGGGTTCGGGCGGCATGATGTCGATGGGGATCTTGTGCCGCCGCAGGATGCGCGCAGGTTTGGGGCTGCGGGCGATGACGGTAGTTTCCCGGAGAGCGGTCTCGAATTCCGCCAGCCGGCTCATGGAGTCTGCGATGCCCATCATGGCGTTGGCGCCGACGCCGGTGAGGAAGATGGCGGCGTCGACCCGGCCATCGCAAACGTCCGCGATAGCCTGTTGAACATCCGGGCTGTCAGTCAGGTAGTGTTCCTGGAGGACGGCCGCGCCGACGGGCACACCGCCATGCCTGCGGATGAGGCTGGCCATTTCGTCGGGCATTCGAGCCTCGACAAAGGCCAGCACTCTTCCATTCAAGGACGCTGATGCCATGGGTAAGTGGAAGGGCCGCTAGACGGCGCATTCACCTTCGCCGCGCTCAAGGACGTACTGGTTGGTGCGTTCCCAATCGAAGTACATTTCGCCGCCGCCTTCGGCTTCGTGTCCAACTTCCTGGGCACGCGCGGCGACGGAGGTGATTTCCTCCAGGCCCACGCGGTCCAGGAAATCGTTGAATCGCTCGGCGTCGTTGCTACGGTGTTCCTTGTAGTGCGAGACGATCTCCTTGAGGACTGACGGGACGAGCTTGGCAGGCACCTTGACCTTGGGAACGCGGGTGCCGATGCGGGAATCCTCGACCTGGTTGTCTCCGTAGTTGCCACCCAGGAACAACTCGTAGGACGGGATCTGCTGGCCCTCAACGCCCTTGACCGCGGCGCCGTGGAACCCGATGTTGGCGATGTGGTGGAGGCCGCAACCGTTGGGGCAACCGCTCATCTTGATACGGATGTCGCTCACGCCGGCGTCGTCGGCGAGGCCGTTCCAGTTGGACATCTCGTCACTGAGGGCTTTGGCCAATCCCATCGAAGAGGTGATGCCGAGCTTGCAACTGTCGGTGCCGGGGCACGACACCACGTTGGTAATGTGGTTGTGGCCGGGTTCGCCGAGTTCAAGGGCGCGCAGACTCTGCCAGACGTCGTGGAGATAGCCGGTGGGGACCCACCTGAGGACGATGTTCTGTTCCTGTGTGGTGCGGGCTTTGCCGCCAGTGTACTGGCGGACAATATCCGCCAAGCCGCGGAATTGAGCCGGATTCAGATCGCCGCGGGTTATCTTGACATAAACGACGTGGTAGCCGTCCTGACGCTGGGCTTCAACGTTGCTGTCGAGCCACGCTCGGTATGCAGGGTCGCCGTCCGCGCCGTTGGCGGAGGCGGGCTGTTCCGGTGGTTGTTCGGTCTGGATTTCCTCGGCCTCCGTGAGGGAACGGAAGTCAATTGGACCGATGTTGGCGAGTTCAGCGTCAACCATGGTGCGGAATTCGTCCAAGCCGATCTTATCGATCAGGACCTTAAGGCGCGCCATCATACGGTTTTTGCGCAGGATTTCAGCGTTGTTGAAAACGGTCCATACGGCGAGGGCGACGCGCAGGTAGTCGTCCAATGAGACCCACTCGTAGAGGGGTTTGGCCAGGCGGGGCATGATGGACGTGCCACCGCCGCAGTAGACCTTGAATCCCTTGCGCTGTTCGCCATCTATTTCGTTGTACTGGGAAACGAAGGTGAGGTCCTGGATGGCGGCGGCGACTTCGTCCCGCTTGTCGTTACCGGTGAACGCGGACTTGAACTTGCGGGGGAAGTTCTGGGTGATGGGATGGCGCACGCCGAATCGCACGTAGGCGGTGAGGTAGGGAGTGGGGTCGAACACCTCGTCCGGGCTGACGCCGGCGGTCGCGGGGCCAACGACGTTGCGGACGGTATTGCCGCACGCTTCACGGGTGGACAATCCGACCCGGCCCAGTTCCCGCAAAACTTCGGAGGTCTGTTCCAGCGGGATATGATGCAGCTGGATGTTTTCGCGGGTGGTGATGTGGCCCTTCTGCAGCGGGGCGTAATTTTCGGCGATGTCCCCGAAGCAGTCCAGCATTTCGGCGGATATGATGCCGCCGGGGAGCTTGACCCGGATCATCTGGACGTCGGCTTGGCGCTGCCCGTACACACCCTGGCGCAACCGGAAGGGCGTGAAAACGGTGTTGTCCAGTTCGCCGGTCCGGAAGCGGTCGACCTCGGCGTCAAAGCGCTGGATCTCATCCTCCATGAAAGGGATGATGGTGGGAGCGCTTTCGGCGAGCTTGAGGCTGGACGCGTGGATTTCCTCCATGGCGGGAGATTGTACTTGGGTGGTCACGGTAACCTCCTCGGTGCGGCATAAAAAAACCCACCGATCCTAATCACAAAATCGGTGGGAGCGGGCGGCGCCTGTACGGATCAGATCAGGTCAGTCCAACCCCCGATGTGGGCGGACAACAACAAGCGCAGACGCAGGCGTTTTTGCAACTACTTTGCATTTGCGAAAACTATACTGCGGGGGTCAGGAATTGTCAACGAGGCGCGTGGTCGATATTAGGAACTAGCGGAGCGACCGATTTTCGGGGCGATTGCCCACGGTATAGCCGGTAACGAGCCACAGGACGCGTTCGCCGATGTTGGTGGCTCGATCTGCGATGCGTTCGAGGTTGTGAGCGACCCACAGGAGATAGGTGGCGCGTTCGATTGTCCTGGGGTCCGAGAGCATGTAGGTAAGCAGTTCCCGGTAGATCTGGTTGTACAGGTCGTCGATGGCGTCATCGTCGGCACAGACCTTGCGGGCCAGCCATTCATCCTTGTTGGCGTATGCCTGGAGGCTTTCGTTGAGCATTTTCAGGGCGAGTTCGGCCATGCGGGGAATGTCGATGAGGGGTTTGACCAGGGGCTGGTCGCCGATGCGGATGCAGATCTTGGCGATACCCTCGGCGTAATCGCCCATGCGCTCCAGTTCGGCAGCGATGTGGACGGCGCACAGCACGGCCCTGAGGTCGACGGCGGTGGGCTGCTGGGTGGCAATCAGAGCGACGCACTTGCTCTCGAGGCCGTCCTGCAACCGGTCGATCTCGTCGTCGTCCTTGATGATCTGCCGCGCCAGATCAACGTCCTGGTTTTGCAGGGCGTCGAGGGCGGACTGGGTAGCCGATTCTACGAGGCGTCCCATTTCAGCGAGGTCGGTTTGGAGGTCGGCCAAACTGCGGTCGTAGTCAGAACGTAGCATGTTGGTTTCTCCCCGGCGTGTCGATGGGTTGGAGGCGGGACCAGCGGGTGACACCTAACCGAACCGGCCCGTGATGTAGGCTTCGGTGCGCTCGTCGTCAGGGTTGGTGAACAGGGTGCGGGTGTCGCCGAATTCGACGAGGTGCGCGACCCGGTTTTCGTCGGGCATGAGGAAGGCGGTCTTGTCGGAGACGCGGCCGGCCTGCTGCATGTTGTGGGTGACGATGACAATGCTATAGCGTTGTTTGAGTTCCTGCATCAGTTCTTCGATAGCCAGGGTGGCGATGGGGTCAAGG
>JAJDXU010000243.1 GCA_022823105.1 Dehalococcoidia bacterium | reverse complement strand
GCCGCCGCTGAACTCGTGGGGATACCGGTCCATCAACTGCGGGTCGAGGCCCACCATGCGGAACAGGCGCGACACTCTCCCGCGCGCGGCGTCTTCCGTTTCCTCGACGCCGTGCGTCTCGATGGCCTCGACCACCTGCTGCCCCACACGGTACACCGGGTCCAGCGCGTTCATCGCCGCCTGGAACACCATCGCCATCCGACGCCAGCGAACATGGCGCATTTCCTCTTCGGGCAGGGTCAGCAGGTCCTGGCCCTCCAGAATGACCTGGCCGGCTGTGAGCCGGCCGTTGTCGGGCAGCAGGCGCATCAGGCAGTTGGCGATGGAGGTCTTGCCGCAGCCCGACTCTCCCACCAGGCCCAGCGACTGCCCGCGGCCGACCTCAAAACTCACGGACCGTACCGCGTCCACCGGCCCCTGCCGCGTCAGATACGACAGGGAGAGGTCAACGACCTGGAGGACGGGTTGGTTATCGGCGGGAGTCATTAGCTTTGATCTTGGCGGGCTCACTGCGAAGTGTCATTGCGAGTCCGCCTCAAGCGGATGGCAATCTCGTTGTGACGAGAGAGCAGTTACGCAAGTGAGCGACCCAATTACTGTTCATAACCCCAGCCCACTTCAAGCCGCTATCCCGCACAAATGGACACGCTGCATGACAATGTCCAATTTTTATGTGTGTATCGTGCCTACTCAAAAAGATTGGACATTGAATGGTCCATTGTCCAATCCGGAGCGGGCATGCCCTTTAGCATTTCTTGATCCAACGACATCCCGTGGGGTTCGTAGCCACATCGAAGACTCCCGACTACAAGTCCTCCCTCGCGTAGCTAGTCAGGCGGTGAATTGCGTCATCAAATCTACACGGGCACGTAGTTCATCACCGGACATGCTAACCAAATTCTGTTCTTTCAGGTAGTTCAAGTCGCGTGCGAGGGTTTTTGGGGTGACGCCTCTGTAAAGCCTCGCCAGAGGGTCTGATCCCGAACGCAACGCTTTCACAGACACCGGTCGGCTGGCCAACTCAGTAAGCAATTGCAACTGCCTCTGACCCGCCGGGTTGCCAAGCTTGCCGATGTCGGCCAGGGTGCGACGCGCATAGTCTCGAAAAGCCAATACCCTAACCTCGTCCAGCACTTCATTATGAACTGCCTCAAGCTCTTGCACCAATCCCTTGAGTGCGAATGAAGCGAACGGAGTCAGATCTGACCCTCCCCGTATTTGTATCTCGTTCAAATGGTATATGTACTCGTCACGGTGCTGATAATAATAGTTAGCAAGCGAATAATATCCGCGAACGTTTACTCCAGCTTTGTAAAGAAGAAAGCTTTCTACGGCTCTCGACGTACGCCCGTTGCCGTCTCCAAATGGATGGATGCTCACTACGTAAAAATGCGCAATTATTGCCCTCAGTACCGGGTCCCAAGTGTTTGGGAGCCCCGTATTGAACCACGTAAAGAACGCAGCCATCAGATCTCGCACCTCCTCTCGAGTTGAGGGAGGCCGATAAGGACCTACATGCACGGCGTGGCTTCGGTATTTACCGGGTTCGTTGTACTCATAATTGATTCCTGCGGTGAGAATCTCGTGGAACTGAAGCAGCAATGGTTCTGTCAGCGGGGTATTGGGGTGAACCTTGATGTACTCGCCAACATACTGCATCAAGGCGTTCGCGTTCCGCGTTTCCTGTTCCTCACGCTCACGGTCAGGCCCGAGTACCGCGATGTCGATTGGGGAATCCACAATCTGGCTAACTTCTTCCTCGGAAAGTTCAGTGCCTTCGATTCCGGTAGTTCCGCGAACTGCCCTCATGATGTTGAGCCGGTCCAAACGTTGTTGTACCAATGGCGGAATAGGAATACCCCTGATCACGCTTGACAAGGCGTGAATTTTGGCCAGATCCTCTACAATATTCTGCGCGCCGGTCGCCAAACGCAGGTCAAAATTTACTTCCCAACTCGGCATATTGCGTACCTCATAAAGTGGACAGAGAGCTGGTCAATGTCCAGATGATGCTACGCATAGATTATACTCAAAAATATTGGACATAACAATGGTCAATGTCCATTTTTTACCGAGCCCTCGTTTCCGCGATGAGCCACCGTTCATTCACTCGCGCCGTTGGAGATCCCATCACCCATCGTGGCGCCGCAGCCTGGGGTTCACCACCTCGTCCAGCGCCCGGCCCACCAGGTAGAAGGCGCTGCATAACAGGGTGATGGACGCGGCGGCGGGAACGATCAGCCACCAGTACTTGGTACCGCCCAGCAGGTACCCGCCGGTGTTGGCGGTGTGAATCATGATGCCCCAACTCATGCGGATGTTGAGCAGGCCCAGGAACGACAGCACCGCCTCAGCGAATATGGCGCCCGTGACGGTGAACATCATGTACAGCAGCGACAGAGGCAGCAGATTGGGAATGATGTGCACGAATATGACGTGGGCATGGCTTCCGCCGGCCGCCCGCGCCGCCTCGATGTACGGCTTGACCCGGATGCTCAGGGCCTGGGATTTCAGGATGATGGCCGTGCCCCCGAACCCGCCCAGCACGCCGATGATCAGCGCAAGGTGGAAGAGTTTGAGGTCGAAAAGGGCGCTGAGGACGATCAGCAGCGAGATCCCCGGCAGCGCGATGATCAGGTCCGCCAGCCGCATCAGGAGGGAGTCCACCAGCCCGCCGTAGTAGGCCGCCACCGCGCCCACCGTCGTCGCGATGCCCACCGTGACCAGCGCGGCGGTGATGCCCAGGATGAACTCCGACTTCGCGCTGAACAAAAGCTGGCTCAGGATGTCCCGGCCCAGCGAGTCGGTGCCCAAGGGGTGCCGCCAGTCGGGTGGCGCAGGATGGTCAAACCGGTCGAAGGCGTACCCGGTCACCGGATCGTACACGTCGCGTTCCCACACCGTGGCCATCAGTATGGGATGGGAGAACGCCATCAACGCAAAAACGGCGATGATCGCCAGCGACAGCAGGCCGATACGGCTCTCCACGAATATCGACCAGCCGTCCTGCAGGGTCCGCCACGCCAGCCGCAGCCGCACCAGCGCCAGGTCTCCGCCGGTGGTTGACTTCCGGCTCAGGTCAACTTCCGGCGCGTCGCCGAACAGGGACGATCCAGGGCTCTCCGTCGGCGGCTGATCTTGCTCAATCATAGCGGTTGCTCGATCATAGGGGTTGCTCAGTTATGAGAGGACGGGTTGGATCACTGGTAACGAATTCTGGGGTCAAGGTACACGTAGAGCACGTCCACTATCACGTGGGCCAGCAGCGAGAACAGCCCGATGAATACCATCGAGCCCATCACCAGCGGCATGTCCTCCCTCAGCACCGCTTCCAGCAGCGTCTGCCCGGTTCCCGGCCACGAGAAGACGTACTCGATGATGACGCTGCCGTCGATGGCGAAGATCAGGCTGTACACCAGGCTGGTGATCACGGGCAGCAGGGCGTTGCGCGCGGCGTGCCGGTCCCGCACCACCTTCTCGGGCAGGCCCTTGGCGCGGGCGGCCATCACGTAGTCCTCGCGCATCGTTTCCAGCATGCTGTTGCGCGTCAGCAGCATGGTGCCCGCGAAGGATATCAGCGTCAGCGTGGCGATGGGCAGGATCATGTGGCGCAGGATGTCCAGCGCCAGGTAACCGATCCCCGTGAACGCCCAGGCGACGGGGATGGCCGCCGCGCCCAGTCCGATCAACACGACGGGCAGCCGCCCCATTCGCAGGCGGCCCGTTCGCAGCCGGCCCGATCTGCCGGCTATGAAGAGGGTGAGAAACGCGAACACGATGAACGCCGCCGCAGAGAGCAGCATGTAGCTGAACACGTGGTTGGCGCTCACCTCGGCGCCGCGCCAGATCAGCGGGTCCAGGAACTTGCCGATGGGCAGCCACCCCAGTTTGAACGCGAAAATCCAGATCATCATCAGCGCGAAGGCCGGCGTGAACGCGGTGAACAGCGTCGCCCCCGAGATGGTCGCCGTGTATTCCAGGATGCCGCCCCTGCGCCACGCGATGGCCTTGCCCAGGAAGAACCCGACGTAGAAAGACACGGCGGTGGCCGAGAGGAACAGCACCGCCGTGCGCGGCAATCGTTCGGCCAGCACCTCCAGCACCGGTCGGGGATAGTGTCCGAAAGAGACGCCAAAGTTGCCGGTGAGCGTGTTCTTCATGTGGACCAGGTACTGCTGCCACAGCGGCTTGTCCAGGCCGAAGGATGCCTTGATCTGCTCCCTCACCTCCGCCGGGATGTCGGGGTTGAGCGAGTAGAAGGTGGCGTAGTCCCCCGGCTGCGCCTGCACCAGGAAGAAGGTCAGCGTGATGATCAGGAACAGGGTCAGGACCATCTGACCGGCCCGCCGCACCAGGTAGCCCGTCATCGTGGCACACTCCCGGTTTCAGGCGTCCAACGGGCCGATCCCACGGGCGCCGAGTTGTTCGTCGCGGGCGAAAAGCGGTTGACGCAGTGAGGCAGGGATGCGTATGACATAAACGTATTGCATAATTGAAATGCAATTGTTAATATACAAAGCGCAATAAGAGGAGGCGCTATGGGAGACGTTCTGGTTTTGATATTGCTGGCAGTCATGATGACCGCAGGTATGGTGTTGTTTTTCGGCGGACTGGCCGGGCTGGCGATCAACGGGTATCGCTCGATGCGGCGTTCGCAAACATCCAAAGCGTCCTGTTGTTCCATCGGGGCCGAGGCCGAAGGGTGAACAACTACCTCATTGTTGGCGTATTGTTCGGGTTGATTTTGATGTGCGCCTGCGGGTTGGGTTGGCAAGCATGGCTTGCGTCACCCAGCCTGTCTCCCGCCCAACGGGAACTGCTCGACATGCTTGATTGGCTGTTGAAGGGCGCGGTGGGCGCATTGTTGGGGTTCTTCACGTGCTGGGCGCGGCACCATTCCGCAGAACGCTGAACACGATCCACATTTGTGCGCCCCGCGCGTCCGAAATCATTCCGCACCCGCAATTGAGGCAAATGTGACCTCCCGCTCCTGAACCTTTCCCGGCTCATTCCAATCGACACGCACCCTCGCCGTGGAACCGTGAGGGTGCGTTTTTCGTGACGGTCTCCGGCGCAACTACTTGAACTGCACCAGCGTCGTCATGCCGGCGACGTCCTGCAGCCCGCCCCATGATTGCGTGTACGGGTATTCGATGCGGTCGCTGCGGTAGGCCTCGACCAGCGGCGTGTCGAACAGGGGCACGTAGGGCAGGTCGTCCGCGAGGAACGCCTGCATCTCAAAGACCTTCTGCCGTGCGGCTTCCACGTCCGTTTCGGCCAGGAGTTCATCCGCCAGCCGGTCGAACTCGGGGTTGTTGTAGCCGCCCGCGTTGTGGCCCTCGAGGTTCGAGTGGCGGCTGTGGAAGAACGCCTCCAGGTAGTCCGGGTACAGGCTCAGCCCCCAGCCGAGGATCCACATGTCGAAATTCTGGTTGGTGAACACTTTGTCCACGATCAGGTTGAACCCGGTGAGGTCGGCCCGCACGGGGATTCCCACCTCGTTCAGCCACCGCTCGATCCAGATGGCGAAGGTGGAGCGCAGCGGATCGTAGCCGGGGCTGGGCGCCAGGATGTCCATCCTCGGCATCGGGTCGCCGTTGGGCATCCTCAGTCCCTCGCCCACTTGCTCAACGAACCTGCCGTCCTCGCTCACCCTGGGCTCGGTCTCCCAGGTGAACCCGGCGTCCTTGAGCATTTGCACCGCCTGCTCGATCCGCTCGCCCCGGCTCAAACCCTTGCCGATCAGCGGCACGTCGGGGTTGTACCAGGCCTGGTTGCCCTCCGGCACGGTCGTGTATATGGGGATGGCCACGCCCTGCAGCACGGTGCTGGTGATGAATTCCTTGTCGATCAGCGTCGCCACGGCCTGGCGGAAGGCCTTTTCCTGCATCGGCTGCTTGCGGAAGTTGAAGCCGAGATATCTCATGCCGTCCGAAGCGTTTTCGATGACGGTCAGGCCGGCCTCGCCCTGGAGTTGTTCCTGCAGGCCGCGAGACAGGCCCAGCGGATTCAGCATGAAGTCGATGTCGCCCGTCTTCAGCGCCAGCACGGTGGCGTCCTGGCTGCCGTAGATGGAGTAGATCGCGCTGTCGGCGAAGGGCCCCACCGTGTACTCCAGCGCCGTGTCGCCGCCCGGTTCGCCGTACGCCATGAACTCGTAGGCGCCCGACTTGGACTCGGCGTACGCGCCGCTGGCGTATTGCGTAACCACGCTGTCGGCGAAGTAGTAGTCGGGGTTGCGTTCCTTTTCGGCGAACGCGCCGCGCTCCCACTTGTCGAACGAATACCCGCCGGCGGTGGGCTCATTCTCAGGAACGTGGGCGTACAGCACCTTCTGCTGCTCGATGATGTCGCCGGCCTGTTTGGCCTCGGCCACGATGGGCTCCCAGTATGCTCTGGGGAAGATGGGCATGAAGGCCTGGCCGAACTGCCAGCGGGCCAGGCCGGGCTTCTGCTTGAAGTAGATCTTCAGCCGGTAGGGGTCCAGCGCCTCCGCATGGTCGAAGAAGTCGGGGTCCACGATGGAGGGCCAGTTGCCCGAGAGCTGCAGCTCGGCGGCCACGTGGGCGGTGAACGCGAAGTCCTCAGCCGTCACTTCGCTGCCGTCGCTCCACTTCACGCCCTGCTTCAGGGGCACCTCGGTCGTCCAGAATGCCTGGCCGCCCACGGTTTCCTCCTGCAGCGCCGTCGGGAAATCGGCGGCCAGCGACGGCACCCAGTCGAACCGCTGGGCGGAATAGGAATACAGCGTGGGCTTGGTCCCGCCCAGGACGTACAGGTTCCAGATGGTGCCGTCCTTCCCCAGGTACGACCAGTAGTTGGTGGTGGTCAGGTCCGCCGAGATACCCAGCTTGTAAACGTTTTCGGACACGTCGGTCGCGGTTGCCGGCGCTTGCGCGGCCGGCGTGGGCGACGGGGCATCCGGGCGCGGCGTGGACTCGGCGGCCACTGGGGTCGGGCCGGGCCCCTGAGCGGGCTGGCCGGTCTGAGCGGGTGCATTGGGATCCGGCGTGGCCGTGACCACCACTTCTACCTCCACCTCTCTGACCACTTCCTCCGTCACCACCTCCGGCTGACACCCCAGGAGCGCGATTGCCAAAACTATCAAGGAGCAAAGTGTTATCAAACCCATCGAACGCATCAGTTATCCCTCCTGTCTCAACATGGCGAATCTATCACGCCAGCCACATCGCGGCAACAAAATATATCCATGCCAGCATACACCACTGTTGTGTTTGATTGTCCCGGAATAACGCCAACACTTCCGGCAAAATGCCGTTCGGCGTCGTATATCAACAGGCATGCTCGCTCCGGAATCCCGGGAGCCCGCCACGCATAGCGCAACTTCCGGGAGTTATGTGTTTCCGTGAGCGCGGTCGGCCATGGGCTCCGGCGGTGTTTCGCCGTTGTCCAGCATATCCTCCACCACGTCGGCCGCCAGCGTCCGTATGCCGGAGAACGCCTCGTCGTGCGTCGCAGCCAGCCAGCTCAGCGACGGAAACTCGGCGCACAGGCCGACGTATTCGCCGTCTTCCGCGGACCACGCAACTCGGTATGTGTAATGATCAGCGGTCATTGCAGGCATCTTTATATTCCCTTCCGCAATTTTTGACCATACCTCTGCCCTGAAATGGGAATGCGCCTACAGCACACATCGCGAGTTGGCTGTGCGCACATTGATGCGCACGTGAAATCACCCGGATTTGACATGCCACAAACCGGCTATTACAGTTTTTGATGATGTAGCGGCGCGACACTGCTCTTTCCGGATGCCCGGCTGGCATCGTACTTCCCCATATCGCGCCACCAGGAGGGGACATGCAGGACAATACGATTGGCGACTCTCACCTTGAGGACATGGTGGAATTCGCTGATAACCCCGAGCCGCGCTGCCCTTGTGTACTGTTGCTTGACGTCTCGGGTTCGATGCGAGGTAGCCGAATCGAGGCGCTCAATAATGCATTACAAACCTTCAGACAGGAGATCACATCAGACTCTCTCACTGCCCTACGCGCCGAAATCGCCGTGGTTGAGTTCGATCACGAGATTAGAGTGATTCAGGACTTCACCACCGCTGACGGGTTCCAACCACCCACGCTTACTACTGACCGCGGAGGTACCCGGATCGCGGCCGCGATCAAATCCGGATTGAGGATGGCCGAGGAGCGCAAGCAAGCCTACCGCGCCAACGCTATCGCCTACTTCCGGCCCATCGTTATGGTCCTCACCGACGGCTATCCGGAGCATGACACACCGGAGGATATCCAGGACGCTGCTCAGCAAGTCAAGGAAGCCGAGGAAGGCAGTCACGCGGCAGTCTTCTCCTTTGTTGTTGAGCCTATTGTAATCAACGGCCACGATCCCATTGCTGAGTTGTCGGCCATGATGGCGCCCCGGCGTCCGGCCCTCCCATTGTACGAGGCGCAGCTCAACGGGATCTTTCAGTGGCTGGCAAACTCGGTCGAAGCAATGACGCACTCCCAGCCGGGTGACCGCGTCTCGCTGCCCGCTCTGGAGGGATACCTGGAAGTCTGATGCGCAACCCAGAGTCAACTGGCGCACACCACGATGAAATGAGATGGAAAATAGCGTCCGCGTCGGTGGTGGGAACTGGGCACCTGCGTACGGGCCAGCCCTGCCAGGATTCCACCCAGTTCCGGTATCTGCCGTTGCCGGGCGCGCCGTCGGACACGTTGATCGCCGCGGTGGCTGACGGCGCCGGCTCGGCTCCCCACAGTGATCAGGGCTCCCGACTCGCCGCCTCCGCCAGCATCAGCGCCATCGCCGGCTCATTGTCGCGCAGGGCCACCGCCGTCGACGCGGAATGCCTGCGGGAGATGCTGACCGCAGCCATTGACGCGGCTCATCACGCCATCAACGACCTCGCCGAAGCCAACGGGCACCGCCCCCGCGACTACCACACCACGCTCCTCGTCGCCGTCCACGCGGATGGGCTGCTGGGCGCGGCGCAAATCGGTGACGGCGCGGTCGTGGCCGCCGGCGCAGATGGCGGCTACGACCTCATCACTCACCCCGATCGGGGCGAATATGCCAACGAGACCAGCTTCGTGACCGAACGCCGGTCGGTCGATAACGCTCAAATCACCGTGGTTCCGGACCTCAGAGCCCAATGTGTTGCCATGTTCTCCGACGGGATCCAGAACCTGGTGCTCGACTACCGGGACCGCACCGAGCCAGTCCCCCACGCTCCCTTTTTTCGGGGCGTTTTCACCTGGCTGGAACAGCAGCCCGACGAACTGTCCGCCTACATCGGCCTCCGGCGATTCCTGAAGTCACCCCGGGTCAACGCCAGGACCGACGACGATCTCTCGCTGATATTGGCCCGCCGCATAGAGGCCTGACGTGCCCGAATATCGCGACAGCCGCGGAAAAATCGTCACGCTCGGCCAACAGCTGGGCGAACGCGGCGGCGAGGGCGCGGTTTTCAGGGTGCAGGGCAATCAAAACCAGGTCGCCAAAATCTGGCATGACCCCAACACACCGGCCGCCGCAAAGGTGGAGGCCATGGCGCCGAATCCTCCGCCGATGCCAGCCGCGCCCAAGCGGTCACTTTTCAAATCTGCGCAACAGAACGCGCCCTTCACATGGCCTCAAGGAATATTGCGCGACCACCAAAACCGCGTGGTGGGCTACCTGATGCCCGCCATAGATACCAACGCATATCGCGAAACCCACCATTATTACATTCCCAGTCAACGCCAGAAGACGGAACAGGAGACAGGCGTTAATTTCACCGATGTCCGAATATTGGAGATGGTCCGCAACCTGGCAAAAGCGGTTCAACTGCTCCATGAAGCCGGCCATGTCATTGGCGACATAAACGAAAAAAATATCCGTATGAATCCCCAGGGCGACGTAATCCTGATCGACATGGACTCGATCCAGTTCGCCGACCCGAACAGTGGCCAAAGGTACCGCTGTGCCGTTGGCCGTCCTGAATACACACCGCCCCGTTTGCAGGGAGTCCAGAATATTGGCGACCACGACCGTGAGGTGGATGACGACTGTTTCGGACTGGCGGTGCTGGTTTTCAAGTTTTTGATGGGAGGGATGCACCCCTACAGCACCAGATTCGACCCAAATGACCAAAACGCCACCGGGGAGATCGGCACCTGGATCAAGGAAGGATATTTCCCGTACAGCGAAAGTCTTGACATCCCTGCTGAGCGCAAGCAGACCACGGGCATCTACGTCGATAGATGGGATGGCCTACGCGACGAGTTGAAAATACTATTCCGATGGTCCTTTGATCCTCTCTATATGAAACAGAGGTCTCGACCAACACCCGCAGAATGGATAACCGCCCTGGATAACTCCATCAAAATCGGCACCTATCAGGCAACCGCGCCCCAAACCAGCAACCGACGCCGATCTCAAAACCGGGCTCAATCCTCGAGCCAAAACCCGGGGCAGCCTCAGGGCGCCACCACGTCCGCTACGCCGCCGACAGGTTCGCAGCCCAATCAACCATCTGCTCCCACGCTCTCCCGAACCGTGCGTCTCGCCATGGTCGCCGGCGTCGTCGGCGTCCTGGCCCTGGTCGCATCGTGCGCTTTTTTGGGCGGGCTGGCGCCGGTGCTCAGCTCTGTCGGACCCGGCCTGTTTGCCGAGCCCACCGCATTCCCCATCGCAGCCGTTGAGCCGAGCCCGACCCCGAACGCGCCGGCCGCCATCACGGCGACACCCACGGAAACGCCCGCGCCGGAACCCACGGCCACTCCCCAGCCCACCGAACCACCCACCCCGAACATCCCTGCGATAGTGGCAGCAACGGTCGCGGCCATTCAGCCAACCGCCACTCCGACACCGGTGCCGCCACCGACGCCCACGCCCACGGCTCCTCCAACCAGCACTCCGGCGCCGACCGCGACGCCCGTTCCACCGACCCTGACTCCCAGGCCTCCTTACCCCGACCCGGTTCTGATGGAACAGCGCGGATCCCTGCCCGGCCAACTCGGACGCGCTCCCGGAGTGGAACAGCACGTGTCAGGGTGCTTCGTGGGCTCTCATACACGCCAGGAAAACTGGTTCTACCTGGCCGACCGTCCCAGCGAGACCCTGGAGCGCGCGCGAAACCCGATTCTCCTGGACTATCAGAACAGCATCCCCGAGGAAGAACTGCGGGAACTCCTGCCCGGCAAATGCTACTACGTGGGGCCGATTTTCTACCGGACCGACCAGGCCGAACGCCGCTGCCCGGGAGCCGTGTACGAAGTATCCAACTGTGCGGGTGAGGAGATTTCCCAGAGTTTCCGCATGTACACCACTGACCGGCCGTTGCGCGAAATCACCGAACCGCCCGATTTCAGCAACTGACGAATTGATGTCATGACAGCCAATACCTGGCGATAATTTCTGCCTGATTCAAGATTGGACATTCGTTGATAATGGATATAATATATACGCGAGCTACGAGTTAACCTCTATATGTGAGCGTATTCCATCGATGTTCGACTTTAACCGAATTGTTGGGTTTCAATGGGATGAGGGGAACACAAACAAGAATTTTCATTTGCACGGAGTCGAAGACTTCGAGGCAGAGCAGATTTTTCTTGACCCGCAGTTGCTGGTCCTTGACGACATCAACCACAGTGAAGACGAGGCGAGATACAATGCGCTTGGCGTTACCCGACGGGGCCGTTTCCTGCACGTAACTTTTACCATGAGAAATTTCAACACCAGCATTCGCATCATATCCGCCCGAGATATGGAGCGAAACGAGGAGGTCCAATATGTCCGGGAAGGAACTTAAGCCCATTCCGCATTTCAAGGACGAAGACGAGGAACGCGCTTTCTGGGGTAGCCACGATTCCATGGACTACGTCGATTGGAGCAAGGCCAAACGCGTCCGCTTCCCCAACCTGAAGCTGTCGCAGCCGGCCGAACCCGCCGAAAACGCCGAGTCCGCGCCGGCGGATTAGATCAACCACTTCCCGAACCACTGACGGCCCCGCTCTGGCACAAGCGGGGCCGTTGGCGTTATCATTGAGCCAACGGGATAGACCCCCATTCTCCGTCCCTGATCGCCCCTTATGACCACCTCAGCGCAAGTCTATTACCGCAAGTGGCGGCCCGGCACGTTCAGCGACCTGGCCGGCCAGGAGCACGTCGCCAGCACGCTCAAGCAGGCCGTGGTGCAGGACCGCGTCAGCCACAGCTACCTGTTCTGCGGCACGCGGGGCAGCGGCAAGACCACCACCGCCCGCGTCCTCGCCAAGGCCGTCAACTGCCTCAATCCGCAGCAGGGCGACCCCTGCGATGAGTGCGCCATCTGCGTGTCCATCAACGAGGGCCGCAACCTGGACATCATCGAACTGGACGCGGCCAGCAACCGGGGCGTGGAGGAAATCCGCGAGATCCGCGAAAAGGTGAACTTCCAGCCCGCCCAGAACCGGCGCAAGGTCTACATCATCGACGAAGCGCACATGCTCACCCGGGAGGCGTCCAACGCCTTCCTCAAGACGCTGGAGGAGCCGCCCGGCCACGTCATATTCATCCTCTGCACCACCGAGGCCGACCGCCTCCTGCCCACCATTCTCTCCCGCTGCCAGCGGTACGACTTCCGCCGGCTGCCCGGCCAGACCATCTACGACCGCCTGGCCTACATCACCGACCAGGAAGCCATCGCCATCCACCCCGACGCGCTGCGCATGATCGCCCGCAACGCCGGCGGCTCCATGCGCGACGCCCTCAACATCCTGGAGCAGTTGGCCGTCTCCTCCGATTCCGACATCACACTGCGCGACGTGGAGGAGTCGCTTGGGCTCGTGCGCAGCGACGCCTACCTGGCGCTGGCCCAGAAGCTCCTGGCCGGCGACACCACCGGCTCCCTGGAGACCATCAACGATGTCGTCTGGGAGGGCGGCGAGCCGCGCCAACTGCACCGCCAGACCCTCGACCTGCTGCGCTCCATGCTGCTCCTGTCGTGGGACGCCGGCCAGAACCTCGACCTGCCCGACGACACCCTGGCCGGCCTGCGCGCCATTATCGACAAAAGCGATTCCCACCGGATCCTGCGCGCCGTCCGCATCTGGGGCGAGGCCAGCGCCGGCCTGCGCTACGACGCTCCGTCGGCACTCGCGCTGGAGATTGCCGCCGCCGAAATCTGCCGCCAGGACGTTCCCCAGGAGCCCGCGCCGGCGCCCACCCCGATGCCGCCGCAACAGGCTTCCGGCGGTCGCTCGGCTCAGCGCGCAGCGCCGCCCCCACCTCAGAACCGACCTCCCCGTCAGGATAACGCTGGCCGGCCACCGCAGCGCCAATCCCCTCCGCCGGGACCTGCGCCCGCGCCTCCGCCGGAAAACCAGCCCGCGCCGGCCCGCGCTCCCGCCGCCGCGCCCGACAGCCTCCAGGGACGCTGGGAACAGGCCGTGCGCCAACTGGGTCGCGTCAAGGGCAGCAAGTACAACCTCGGCGCGCTGCTCCGCGACTGCCGGCCGAACACCGTCCACCTGGCGGACGACGATTCCACGCTCATCCTGCCCTTCAGCAACGCCGCCAACCTCGACCGCATGCAGGAGGAACTGAGCGACCCCCGCGTCCGTGATACTATTGAGCAGGCCATCCAGGATTCATTCGGCTCACGTCATCCCTTCCAGGTCATCCTGGCCGGCGCCAATGGAGACGGCGCAAATCCCAACCGCAGCTCCATCCAGGACAGCCCGCTGGTCCGCACCGCCATGGGCCTGGGCGCGCGCATCCTGGACGAACAATAGGAGGCTCCGAAACCCATTATGATGAACAAGCGCATGATGCGTCAGGCCCAGCAGTTGCAGAACCGCCTCGCCAAAGCCCAGGAGGAACTCGAAGCCATGAGCGTCGAGGGTTCCGCCGGCGGCGGCGTGGTCCGCGTCACCATGACCGGCAAGCAGGAGGTCACCGAGGTGGTCATCGAACCGGAGGCCGCCGAGGACATCGAACTGCTCCAGGACCTGGTGGCCGCCGCCGTCAACGACGCCTTCACCCGCACCCAGGAACTCGCGGCCGAAAAGATGGGCGCCGTAACCGGCGGCATGAACATCCCCGGCCTGTTCTAGCCCGGCCGGATGACCGGCCAGCAGGGCGAGGGGCCCTCGCCGGAACGTCGCAGGCTACCCGAAACCATCACAGCCGGCGGCGTCACCAGGTTGCTAACGAATCACGCCCGCGGCAAGGGACTGGAGGGCATCAGCGTCGCAGCCATAACGAGCGTTCTCGAGAATTGGACGGCGCGAGGAATTTGCCAAGATAACAACGGGAGCATTACCCACACGTATTGGGGATTCGTGCCCGAGCGAAATAGCATGCTCCGAGTCGCCATTTCCCTCGACGACCGGCGGATCGTGACGGCGCACTACGACCGCGGAGCCGTTCGGCGACTCGCCGCAGACGGCAGACCGTGGTTCTGGCAGCGGTGCCGCGAGTTGGAGTTCAGAGATGCAGACTAAATACTACACGGACGATGACGCGGTGGTACTCACCAACCGCCACAAGCATGGCGATGGCGGCACGCTACGGGATGACTTCGGCATTATCTTGACCTACGAATCCGAAGGAAGCGAGGAAGTTACGCAGATAGACATCCTCCGAGCCAGCCGTTTTCTGCCTCTGGGCCCAGAGCGCGGCTACGACGCCCAGACCGACACGCTGACGCTGGGCGATAAGCCGACCGCTGACTATCGCGTGGTGGACAACGGCGATTTCGTAAGCTACCGGCAGTGGTTCGACGACGGCAGCGAATGGGACGTCGTCGCGGTGGACTTGCGGCAAGCATCCGTCCACCTGGCCCCGGTGCTTGCAGCTTTAGCCCAGCCCACGTCCGTCAGCGCCGGATAGCCTCAACTTACCAATCTCACCATGACCTCCGATCCGACTCCCGGCACCACGCGCTCCCTCGGCCAGCTGATCGACCGGCTGCACCAGCTACCCGGCATCGGCCCCAAGAGCGCCCAGCGCATCGCCTACCACATCGCCCACATACCCGACGATGAGGCCCGCGCCCTGGCCGATGCCATTGTGGCCGTCAAGGACCAGATCCTGTTCTGCGACGAGTGCCGGAACCTGACCGACGCCTCGCCCTGCGCCATCTGCGCCAACCCCCAGCGCAACCGCGACCAGATCTGCGTCGTCGAGGAGTCCCGCGACCTCGTCGCCCTGGAGCGCACCCGTGTTTATCGCGGCATGTACCACGTCCTCCACGGCGCGCTGTCTCCCCTCAATGGCATCGGGCCGGAGGACATCCACCTGCCCCAGCTTTTCGCCCGCCTTCAGGGTGAGGACAACCCGCTGCAGGAACTCATCGTCGCCACCAACCCGACCCTTGAGGGCGACGCCACCGCCGACTTCATCCACCGCCGCCTGGCCGGCGCCGGCATCCGCATCACCCGGCTGGCCCTGGGACTCCCCGTCGGCGGCTCGCTGGAATTCGCCGACGAAACCACCCTCAGCCGCGCCCTGGCCGGCCGCAACGCCCTCGAATAGCCGGGCCGTGACGTCATTCCTGCGAAAGCAGGAATCCAGCAACCCACGGAACCCGCCATGACCCAGCCCCGAACCTACCGCGCCGTCGGCCTCACCCTCCGCAAGTCCCCCGCCGGCGAGGCCGATGTGATCTCGTCCCTCTACACGCGTGAGCACGGCAAGCTGGACGTGCTGGCCCGGGGCGCGCGCCGCCTCACCAGCAAGCTCATGGGGCACTTCGAGCCGCTGACCCTGGTACGCCTGTCCCTTGCCCGCGGCCGCACCCTCGATACCGTCGCCGAAGCCGAGGTGGTGAACGCCTTTCCCGACGTGAAAGCCGATTATGCCAGCGTCGCCCGTGGGTTGCACATTGCCGAACTCATCGACGGGTTCAGCGCCTCCTCCTCGGCCAACCCGCAGGTGCTGGACCTTGCCCTTCAGACCCTGCGCGTCATCGGTTCTCAACCCGGCGTGGGCGATGGCGGCGGAGCTTCCGACCTGCCCCTGCGCTACTTTGACCTCCAGATACTGCAACTCTCCGGGTTCATGCCCGAGCTGTACCAGTGCGTCGAGTGCGGCGCAGAACTGGAACCGGAACGCCACCGCTACGCCGCCGGCGCCGGCGGAACCCTCTGCCCGGACTGCATTCCCGAAGATGTTGCCGTCCGTCCGCTGTCCCTGCCAGCGCTGAAGGTCATGCGGCTCCTGCACCGTACCGAGTCGGTGGAACAACTGCCCCGCCTAAGCATGCCGCCAGCCGTCCACGCAGAGGTAAATGCGCTGGCGACCGACACCGTGCAGTATTGGCTGGACCGCCAACTCCGGTCCCAATCATTTATTGATGCGACAAATATCGATGCGACCAAATTCGCTTGAATCCCGCAGGGATTTTATGTTGACCTACGCGCGGGTAAAGCGTAAAAGTCTGTCATTGCTCGACTCCGCACATACGCGAGTCACCATCCGAACGCATATACGGCCGTTCACATATCTGATATCAGCGAGGTATAACTATGTTCACCAAGATACTGGTTGCCAATCGGGGCGAAATAGCCGCCCGCATAATCCGAACCTGTCAGAAGCTTGGGGTATCCACCGTCGCCGTCTATTCGGAGGCCGACCGGGACGCCATGCACACCCGCATGGCCGACCAGTCCGTCTGCATCGGCCCTCCCCCGGCCATAGACTCCTACCTCAATGTCGACGCCGTCATGGACGCCTGCCACGCCACCGGCGTCCAGGCCGTCCACCCTGGCTACGGCTTCCTGTCCGAGAACAACGAACTGGCTAAACGCTGCAAGGCCGATGGCATCGTGTTCATCGGCCCGGGCGAAGAGGTCCTGAACCAGATGGGCGACAAGCTGTCCGCCCGCCGCGTCGCCCGCAAGTCCGGCCTCCCGGTGATGCCGGGCACCGAGGAACCCGTATCCGACGATGAGGCCATCACCCGGGCCTGGGAGCTGGGCTTTCCCATGATGGTCAAGGCCGCGGCCGGCGGCGGCGGCATCGGCATCCACGTCGTGCACAGCATGGCGGAGCTTGAACCCGTGATCGAGCGCACCCGCAAGATCGCCCAGGCTGCCTTCGCCGACTCCAGCCTCTTCTACGAACGCTACCTGGAGGGCGCGTCCCACATCGAGGTGCAGATCATCGCGGACCAGTACGGCCGCGTCCTGCATCTCTACGAACGCGATTGCTCCATCCAGCGCCGCAACCAGAAGCTCATCGAGGAAACCACCGCGTCCGCCAAGCTCCCCACCGACGTGCGCGAACAGTTGGGACGCCTGTCCTGCCAGTTGGGACGCGAGGCTGGCTACACCAACGCCGGCACCGTGGAGTTCCTGGTCGCCGCCGACGGCCACTTCTACTTCATGGAGATGAACCCGCGCCTGCAGGTCGAGCATGGCGTGTCCGAACTGATCACCGGTCAGGACATCGTGGAACTGCAACTGCAATCTGCCGCCGCCGTCCCTTTCACCATCCGCCAACGCGACATCAGCGCCAACGGCCACGCCATCGAGGCCCGCGTCTATCCCGAAAATCCCGATACCCTCCTGCCCAACGTCGGAACCGTGACCGAACTGCGCATCCCCGAAGGCGAACACGTCCGCGTCGATAGCGCGCTTTACGTCGGCTACGAGGTTTCGCTACACTACGAACCGCTGCTCGCCAAGGTGATGGCCTGGGGCCATGACCGCGACGACGCCATCGCCACGCTGGATTCGGCCCTGGCCGATTTCCACCTGGCCGGCGTAACTACCAACATACCCCTGCTGCGCGACGTGCTCGCCAGCCCCGAGTTCACATCCGGCCAATACCACACCGGCAGCCTGAACGGCATCCTCGAGCGACGACTGCAAGCCAACGGCAAATCGACGACCATGCGCGCCAACGGATCATCCGGCAATGGACACCACGCGGGTCTCGACCCCCGCGCATTGGCTGCCGCCATCGGGGCCGCGGCAGTTGCGGCCGAGCAGGCCGGCCGGCAGGGTGGAGCGCGCGAGTCCGGCTCCCGCTGGCGCATGCAGGGCCGTCGCGACCTTTTCCGTTCCCGGCTGGGGAGCGCGTCCTGGTAAATTGACCACCATCAGAGTACGCATCGGCGAACAGTGGTTCACCGTCGAGGTCGGCGACCTGACCCAATCCCCCGTTCAGGTGACCGTTGACGGCGAGACTTTCGAGGTGGAGATCGAGAGCGACGCCGCTCCAACTCCGCCTCGCCGGGGCCGGCCCGCCGGCGGGCTCTCCGTGCCCGATGCGCCATCGTCCCAGCAATCCAGCTCAGTAGCGCCAGTCGACGACGACATCCTGCGTTCG
>JAJDXU010000007.1 GCA_022823105.1 Dehalococcoidia bacterium | reverse complement strand
TGCATTGCGCGAATGCAGTTTCGAGTCAGCGGACCCCAGTAGTTTTCACAATAATCCCGCTGGTCGAAAGGCTTTTCAAGAGGCCCTTAGCGTCGTCCAGGTGTACGCGGAGAATCCTACTGGTTGGATAACGTTGGCTGGACCTAGCGGTAGCGGTAAAACATTCCTAGCGGCCGCCATTGCGAATCGGCAAATCGAACTCGGTCAAGCCGCTCTCTTCGTAACGTCTGGGGACCTACTGGACTATTTGCGTAGCGGGTTCGACGCCGATGAAGAGCGGAATTTCATCGATCGGCTCAGCCAAGTGCGCGACGCGCGACTACTGATACTGGACGACCTCCCTACCAACCCAGCCACTCCATGGGGGCAAGACCGATTGTTTCAACTGCTGGCGCACCGCCATTCAGCCCGACTGGCCACGGTGATCACGCTACGTGGCGACCCTGAACGTGCTGATGAGTTTCTGCGCACTCGCTTGGAAACGTCCGACGGTTTCGCCGAAATTGTACGATTGGGTAGGCTGGGACAATTGCAAACTAGCATAGCCGGCGAGATTCCGCCCAATATGCGCCGACGGATGACCTTCGACACCTTCCAGACTAACGGTGATGGCCAGAATACTACTGAACACTCCACCGGAATCGCCGGCGTCCACGCGTTTATCCAGAAATGGGTAGAAAATCCGGCCCCCTATCGATGGTTGGCACTTCTTGGCCCGTTGGGTGTCGGCAAAACGCATCTAGCGGTAGCCGCAGCGGTAGAGCGAGAATATCGTGGGGACGATATCTTTTTCGCTACCGTCGCTGATTTACTGGATTACCTGAGGGCTGCTTTCTCTCCTGACAGTCCCATCGCCCACATCGATTTGTTACAGCGCATCAAGATGGTCGACCTGCTGGTATTAGATGATCTCGGAGCTGAACGCAGTACTCCTTTTGCCGAAGACAAGCTCTTCCAGATCATCAACTACAGATATGAGGAACGGTTGCCTACTATCATCACTACATCGCACCACATCTCCGAAATATCCAGTGCACGGCCGCGCATCGGATCTAGATTGCAGGACCAAAACGTGGTACTTGTGCTGGGTTTGGAAGGCCCTGATTACCGGCAGGGTGGGGCCCGCGGGTAGGTAGATGAGCCAAAGAACAGCGAGGATTTTGTGACCACACTGAATTTCAACGACTGGAGCGCGGCACAGGACCATTACTTCGACAACGGATTGACCGACGGGCTGCCGATTGTTCCCCCGACTCCCGAGCGGGTCCAGGTAATGCTGGATTACGCGGGCGTATCCGCGGAGCACGAACTTGGGACGGAGGTAATTCGGCAGAAACGGTTCACCGCTGGCAAGGCGGCGGTAAATGCCGTGATGGCGGGGTGCCTGCCCGAGCACTTTCCCGTAGTGCTGGCATCGCTGTCGGCCATCTCGGACCGCTCGTTCAACCTGCACGCGAGCAGCACGTCCACCAATGGAGTAACAGTCCTGACGGTGGTGAGCGGCCCGTACGCAGACCGGATCGGGATGAACGCCGGGGTGGAGATGATGGGCAATGGGAGCCGCGCCAACGCCGCAATAGGCAGGGCGGTAAACCTGTTCAAAGCCAACTTCTACGGCTCGGCCGCTGTGGTGATGGACAACAGCACTTTCGGGCATCCCGGAAAGATCACGTTCTGTTTTCCGGAAAACCTGGCGGTCAGTCCCTGGCCGTCGCTGGCGTCGGAGTTGGGATACGGCGAAGATGCGACCATAGTTACGGCCTACGCGACGCTGGGCCCGCTGCAGGTCACGCTGCACGGGGACAACAACCCGGCCGATCTGCTGACGACGGTGGCGCACTCGATGCTGGCGTTCGGCCCGGGGATGCCGGAGGTGGTCTGTGTGATCAGCCCGGAGGCGATGCTGCACATCGCGGACGCAGGCTGGTCGAGGCGACAGGTGGCGGAGTTCCTGTACGAAAAGGCGCAATTGCCGGCCGGCGAATGGATACGATGGCATCGCATGGCGTCCGAGCTGGACCACGACCGTATGGTTCCCGTGGTGGCGGACGCCGACCGCATCACGGTGCTGCCGGGCGGGGGCCTGGCCGGCGGATTCGTGAGCCTGATCAGCACGTGGGGGAGCAGCCGATCGGTAACGCGGCCGGTGCAGACCCCCTGAACAAACGCTTGAATTCAACGCGACCACTGGAGGTTGAAACATGACGACACTGGGAGGATCCATCATCACGCTGGACCCGAGGGACGATGGGCCGCAGGCTCCGGCGCGGTTGGCGCAGCGTCCGGCGACGTTGGACGGCAAGGTGATCGGGCTGTTCGCCAACAACAAGCCGCACTCCGAAGACCTGCTGCGACGCATCGCCGCCATCATCGGCGAGCGCTACGACATCAAGGGCACGGTTGAGCACAACAAGGGCGGATGGCAATGGCCGGCCCGGATCGAGGACCTGCAAAGGACCGCTCAAAGCATCGACGTGGCAATACACGCCACGGCTGAATGAGGGTCCTGCACCGCGTGCAGTGTGCACGACGCAATGGAAACCGAACTCTTGGGGATCCCGTCCACCGTGTTGACGACCAGGCCGTTCATCAGTCAGGCCCACGCAATGTCGCGCATGCGCGGCGACCCGGATTACGGGTTGGCGATCATCGACCACCCGATCGTGACGCTCAGCGATTTGGAACTGGCTGAACGGGCGGCAACGGCTGCCCCGCAGGTGATAGCGTGTTTGGTGGATAGGTAGCCGAGACAGGTATCTGCAAAATCGTAAGGGCGGGTCCGCGCATGGTGGATCCGCCCTTACGTGTGCTCAATGGTATGCCGTGGGTCACAGCGGCAGGTGCACCGCCTCGCCGGTTTGGGCGCTGACGGTAACGGCCTCGGTCCATTCCATGTAGTGAACGCCGATGTTGAATGGCGTGCGCATCACCGGAGCGCGATCACGGATGGAGGCGATGAACTCCTGCTCGACGGACCAGGAATACCGGCTTTCCGGAGGGTTGGCGATCTCCTGCAACTCGGAATCGCCGCGCTTGCCGCCGAAGACGCGCCACTGGCTGTCGACGTGGATCGTGCCGTCGGTCCCGTAGATCCAGACATCGTTGCCCGGCGAGAGGCCGGCGCAGGCGCTGAACTTCAGATGGGCATTGGCGCCATTGGCGAGCCGGCAAAGGATGTCTACCGTGTCCGGTATGGTGATGGAACGCCAGTTGCCGTCGTCGTCCCTGCGGTGAGGCACGGTTATCTTGCTCATGGCCATGACCTGAGTGGCGCGGCCTACCCAGCGGATCATCGCCTCGTACCAGATCCCCATGTTCAGGATGTTGAAGCCGCTGAGGTCGCGATCCTGACGCCAGTGCATGGTCCCGTCACGGTCGGCGAACCCGGTTTGGGACTGCACGTCGATGGACACCAGGTCGCCGACGTAACCCTCAGAGATCAGACGAATTATCAGGTCGTCGATTCCAAAGGTCATGGGAGACGGCACGATCTGGGCGACAAGATCGGGGGTTTGCTGGGACACGGCCAGCATTTCGTGGGCTTCGGCGGCGTTCATGGCCATGCGGGCCTCGCAAAGCACGTGCTTCCCAGCTGCCAGGGCTGCGGTAGTCAGGGTGCGGTGCATATAGGGCCAGGTGCCGATGCAGACGGCGTCGAGGCTTTCGTCCTCGAGGAGTTCCTCCCAATTGTCATACACGGTCGGGATGTTGAAGGCGTCGGCGACGGCCTGTCCGGACTCGCGGGAACGGTTGGCGACGGCGCCGATCTCAACGCCGGCCGTGCTGTTGAATCCAGGAATGTGTCGATCTCGAGTGTTGCGGCCGGCGCCGATCAGACCGACGCGGACGGATTCGATTGCCACAGTATTACCTCCTTGGCGTACGTGACGCGCCACCGGAATGAAATAGAACACGGCGGCGCACGGAACGCGATTATAGGATAAGGGTCAGGGTGGGTCAAAATTAGCGGTACCGTCGGCGAGCGATGGCGGTTGGGCTCATGATGGGCAGCTCCAATCAGCGGAGGCTATTGCTGCGCAATGGCGCGCGAGGTCTGCGGGTCGCGGACCTGATAGATGCGAGTGCGTTCGTTGGAGTATTCGAGCGACAAAACGCCTTCGGAGACCATGGCATCGAATTTGGCGATTCCGCGGGCATCGTAGTAAGCGCGCTCCAGGTCGCCGACGACGATGTAGGCGACGCCGTATTGCTCCAGCAATTCGAGCGCCCGGCGTGCGCTGGGAGTGCTATAAATGGTGGTTATATCCCTGGCGCGGCGGTTGACAATGCCAGCGTCGTTGCGCTGCTGCTGTTGGTGCCAGGGCCAGCCCAGAACCGTGGGCGTTCCCGTGTATTGGGAAAACCGGGTATTCCAGCAATACTGGCTGCCGTGGGCTTCGAGGACCACCGGGGTGCCCGCAACGTTGTCCTGGAACCAACGGATGGCGTCGTGGTCCCAATACAGGTCGATGGGATCGACAGGTTGGCCGACGCACCAATCGGGTAGTTGGTACGTGGCGGCGGGCATCCAAGCGGCGCCGTCCAGGGTGGGCGGCATGGAGTTGAATCGATCCTGGATGCGAACAGGCGTAGCGAGCGCCGGATAAACCAGCGTACCGGCGAACACGGCAGCCACGACGCCGGCGGCCGCCCACCGGACGGTATTGCGCCATCGTCGGCTGGCGGAGCCGGCGAAGGTCCAACCGCGCCAGAACCCGTATGCGCCGGCGGCGGCGAACAGGATCCAGGCGACCAGATAGTACTTGAACAGTGTGTTCATGCGGGCGATGTCGCCCTCCACGCGGATGAAATCGACGCCGATGCCAATGGCGAGCGCGACCGTCAGCATCGCAAGGGCCATCACGTCGGCCCGCCGTTGGGGGTAGTTGGTGGACAGCAACGCAGCCACAAGGCCCCAAACCGTGAGGGTCAGCGTAATGGTCAACCAGCCGGCGGTGACATAACCCGCAGCGATGAAATAGTAGGCGAGCAGCACGCCGAGACCCACCGCGACCAGGAACCACTGATGCGAAGCCGGGATGGCCCGGGCTGACCGAACCCATGCTACGGTCGGCGCGAACGCACGAGGCAGGGTCGCGGCAAGCAAGGCTGTCGCAGCGAGGAGGGGCAGCGCGTGGATCAGGAGGTAGCTGGAAATCGGTGTCCGCCACCGTGTCGGTTCGATGCCGGTGTCAAAGGTCTCGGTGGATGCGTGGAATGGCAGGAAC
>JAJDXU010000117.1 GCA_022823105.1 Dehalococcoidia bacterium | reverse complement strand
GCGAAAGCGGGAGTCCAGGATGTGCTGCCTCTGTATGAACACTGGATTCCCGCCTGAGCGGGAATTGCTGATGTCTGCGTCGAGGCCACGCGTGGGGAAGGAAAATAGGCGCACGGCTGTGCCCCCTACCGAGGATGCCTGCAACGTCATGGGATATTTTCATGGGAATGACGGATTGACTTTGCAATCGTCCTGGTTTGGTGCCAGGGATTTCGCATTTTCGGGCATGGCGGGTTATGGTATTATTTGCGGCGGAGGATGCGATGTTCGGTTTGGGCGTTTTGACAGTCAGCACGTCGGGTGCGCAGGGCAACCGCGAGGACACCAGCGGCCAGGCGATTCGGGATATGCTGGCTGGTGATGGATTCGAGGTGGTCAGGTCGGAAATTGTTCCCGACGACTTCGATACAATTGCGGCAAAACTGTCGGAGTGGGCCGACTCAACTGACGTGAATCTGATCGTCAGCACCGGCGGGACGGGTCTTGGACGCTATGACTGCACTCCGGAGGCATGCCTGTCCATCCTGGATAAGGAAGTTCCAGGGATGGCCGAGGCCATGCGGGCCAAGACGCTGGAGTTTACGCCCATGGCCATGATCAGCCGCTCCGTGGTGGGGATACGAAACAGTACGCTGATCATCACCCTTCCCGGTAGCACTAAGGGTGTGCGCGAATGCCTGGAAGTGGTGCAGCCGGTACTGCATCACGCCGTCGACCTGCTCCAGCGTGAAACGGTGAGCGAGCACCCGGTCTAAAAGCAGGACCAACTTGGCTCAGGACACTTGACTTGCCGTCAATCGGACGGCAAGTTGTCTGTGAACGGGCCCTCGCAATGGCGCGAGAACACTCTTGATTCGGAATGGCAGGGATGAGCGACGAGTCCAGCGAAAAGAACGTAGTCTACTGGCCCAGGGTTAAAGAACTGCTCGATGGCATCATGGCCAGGTGGGTGGAGCGCTGGGGGCGCGACCCGCTCCCCGGCATACACGCCTATTACTGGGACACTCCGGAGGAACTGCAGGAGGCGGTGCTTTCGGGTATCCGGGCCATCGAGCCGGGAGTCCCGGGAAAAGACACGCAGCTGGTACGCTCGCTGGCGCGCAGCGTCGGCACGTCGGGACGCATGCCTCTGCGGGGCCCGTTCATGCCGCGTGATGAGATCCAGGAGATCATCGACTGGATCGACAACGGCATGCCCAAGGGGCCGGACTGCTAGGGAAACAGTTTCCTCATCAATCCAGGGCCGACAATCGCCGGTAAATGCCAGGGGCGCACAGCAGTGCGCCTCTTCACTTTTGCTTTCCCGGACAATCTGTATAGAATCAACTGAACGAAACCAGCAATGCCCAGAGGTCAAGAGCATGACCACAAAACCGCAAACGTTCCTGCCAATGCCGGGCCCTCCCGAAGCGAAACCCGAGGACATGACCAACTTCAACCAGATCAATCTGACCGGCAAAACCCACCACCTGATACACCACCTTGGGAACCGGGAAACCAACCTGGTGGCTGGCGAACACTACCTCAGCCGAGAGCCCACCCGGGATCTGACGGGTGTGCGCTACCCCGATCTGCTGGTGGCCTTCGACGTCAATCCCGAGACCTATACCGCAATAGCGCCTATATCGTCTCGGAACAGGGCAAGCCGCCGGACTTCGTGCTGGAAATCGCCCCGCGCGGCACGGGACAAGAGGACGTGCGAGACAAGCCGGTGGATTACGCTGCGTTGGGCATCCCCGAGTATTGGCGGTTCGACGAAGCCGGCGAATTCCACCGCACCAGGCTGGCCGGGGACCGGCTGACGCAGGGAAGGTACGAGCCGATTCCCGTTGAAACGGTCGAGGAAGGCATCCTGCAGGGGTACAGCGCCGTACTGAACCTCTTCATCCGGTGGGAAAACGGCCAGCTCAAGTGGCACGACCCGGCAACGGGAGAGCACATACCCACGTTCGAGCAGGAACGGGGAGGGCGCATCGCCGCAGAAGCGCAGAGAGGCGTAGCCGAGGCCCGGAGGGACGCTGCAGAGGCGGAGAGGGATGCGGCGCTGGCAAGGGTGCAGGAACTGGAGGCCGAAAGGGAGTGAAGAGACCGGGAGCACAACGGGTAAGCACGATTGCGGGAATAAAACGAGGGGCGCTCGATTGAGCGCCCCTGAACGTTTGCCTTACGGGGGATCGCGGTCTAGCGGAGGACGGGCTCGTCTTCCTTGACGTAGACCTGGATGCGGCCGCGGGTGTGGTCGAGGATGGCGATCCTGCCCTGCTCGTCGACCCGGACACCGCAGGGGTGGGCGAGCTTGCGCTCGTAGGACGGATCGTTGGCGTAGGCCAGGTTCCGCTGCCGGATCATATCGGGGTTGGAGTTCAGCTTGTCCTTGCCCCACTTCGACAGAGCAGCGTCGCCAGTGAACTGGGTGATGAAACGGCCGTCGGGAGCGAAGGCCTGGACCCGGTTGTTCATCCAGTCCGCGACATAAATGTCGCCATCGCTGTCAACGGCGACGCCGTTGGGGCGATTGAACTGGCCGACGCCGGAGCCGGTCTCGCCTATGGACTGCTGCCATTCGCCATCATTGTTGAAGACCTGGATGCGGTCATTGCGCCAGTCGGCAACGTAGATGTTGTCGTTGCTGTCCAGGGCGATGCCCCAGGGCAAGTTGAACTGGCCGTCGCCGCTGCCCTCGGAGCCAAAGCTGCTGATGAACTGGCCGTCGATGGTGAACTTCTGGACCCGGTTGTTCTTGCTGTCGACGATGATCATGTGTTCGTGGGAATCGATGGCCAAGCCGGAGGGGCCGTTCAACTCGCCATTTCCGGAGCCGGCCGTTCCCCACTTGCTGACGAAGTCGCCATCGGCAGTGAACTTGGATATGCGGTTCGTCCACTCGTCGGCAACGTAAACGTTGCCGGCGCTGTCCAGCGCCACGGCGGTGGGCCACACGAACTGCCCGTCACCTTCGCCGTACTCGCCAAAGGCTGAGATGTATTCTTCGTCGAGGGTGCACACAGTCATGTGCACGCCATCGGGACGGTTCTCGTAGGAGCGGTTGACGACATAGACCGAGCCGTCGGATGCGATAGCCATGTCCACAGGGTTGCGGAAGCCGGTGCCGGCGAATTCGTTCCGGCCAACGGCATGGCTATGGTAAAACGTCCGGTCCTTCAGACCGAAGAAATGTGTTGCCATATCCTTACCTCGTTTGTTTTGTGCGTGGGGAAGGCGCCCGGTATGGCGCCTTCCCTGTGGGTTCAGTGGCCGGAAATGTGCTTACTTGTTGAAGAAAGGCACACGCTCGAAGTTGCCGTTGACGATGGGGTTGGCCTCGAGGCCGAACCAGTCTTCCAGGAAG
>JAJDXU010000059.1 GCA_022823105.1 Dehalococcoidia bacterium | reverse complement strand
ACCCTTCGGATCCAGTACCCACGCTGGGCGGCAATACGCTGATCATCGAATACGGCGTGTTCGACCAAGGACCAGCCGAAGATCGGGCTGACGTATTGTCGTTCACGTCGGAACCGCTGGAGGCAGACCTGGAACTCACTGGTCCCATCTCGGCCACGATCTTCGCGGTCACAACCGCCACGGATACAGACTTCACTGCCAAGCTGGTGGACGTGCGCCCGGACGGTTTCGCTCACAATCTGCAGGACGGGATCGTTCGGGCCAGATACCGCACGTCGGTGCGCGAACCCTCCCGGATCAATCCGGGCCAGGTGCACCGGTATGAGATAGATCTCTGGGCAACTAGCCATTTAATCCGAGCGGGCCACCGGATCCGGGTGGATATATCGAGTAGCAATTTCCCGCGTTTTGATCGCAATCCCAACACCGGGGCAGCCCTGGGGGTGGACGCGCGGCTGGAAACTGCTAGGCAGACGGTTCACCATTCGGCGCAATATCCGTCCCACATCACTCTGCCGGTGATACCGCGATAGTCGATCTCAGGCGGATGATTTGAGACAGGATACACGGGATCAGCCTCAGGAGGGTCCAGGATGGAAATCAGTGAACTGGTCTACGACCGCCCTGATTTGGGAAAGTTTCGGGTGCACCGTTCCAGCATGATGCTGCCGGAGATATATGAACGGGAGCGCCAGCACATTTTCGACAAGTGCTGGCTGTATCTGGGTCACGAATCGGAGGTGCCAAACCGGGGCGACTACGTCCGGCGCGTGGTGGCGGAGCGGGCACTGTTCTTCGCACGCAACCAGGAGGGCGAACTGGTGGTGTTCCACAACACATGCCCGCACCGTGGCGCGCTGATTTGCCGGACCGACCGGGGGAACGCCCAGGTTTTCCAATGCTTTTACCACGCCTGGAGTTTCAACACTTCGGGCGAACTGATCGGCATGCCGGATATTGAGGGATATGGCCCCGACTTTGACCGGGCCGAGATGAGTCTGCGGTCGCCCAAGTTCGACAGTTACAAGGGGTTCATATTCGTATGCTTTGACCGTGAGGCCGGATCGCTGGTGGACTACCTAGCGGGAGCGGCGGAGTACCTGGACCTGGTGGCGGACCAATCGCCCGCGGGAATGAGAGTGATTCGCGGCTCCAACCGATACACTATCAAAGCTAACTGGAAACTGCTGGCGGAGAACAGCATCGACGGCTATCACGCGCTGCCCACGCACCAGACCTACTTTGATTACATGGCCAACCAGGTCGGGGGCGATGTTCCCGCGATCAACAGGCGGCACGGGTTCGGGCGGGCCCTGGGCAATGGTCACGGGGTGATGGAAAACGATGCGATCTATGGGCGGCCCATAGCCATGTGGCATCCGTACTTTGGCGAGGAAGCCAGGCCGGAAATCCAACGAATCAAGGAAGAGCTCGTCGCGCGGCACGGGCGGGACAAGGCGTTGAGGATGTGCGAAAAAAGCCGCAACATGGTGATCTTCCCCAATCTCGTGATCAACGACATCATGGCGGTCACCATCCGGGTTTTCCAGCCCACCGGCCCGGACAGCATGGACGTTACCGCCTGGGAAATGGCTCCGGGCGACGAGACGGGCAGCATGCTGCGCCGCAGGCTCGATTCATTCCTCACTTTCCTGGGTCCCGGCGGGTTCGCGACGCCGGACGATACGGAGGCCCTTGAGTCATGCCAGCACGGGTTCCGTTCAGGGGGAGTGGAATGGTCGGATTTGTCCCGCGGGTTCCACCGCGACCCGCGGGGCAACGATGAGCTACAAATACGGTCGTTCTGGCGGCGGTGGCAATCGTTGATGGCAGAGATGCCGCACGAGGAACATTTTGAGCGTGGGCTTGGCTTATTCGAGCAACCGGACGTGACGCCGTCGCCGGAACTGGCAGTGGCTGCGGACAACTAGGGAAAGGAGGCCAGACGCGTATGACGACACAGACCGCCCAAGTACCGCCACCGGTTTCAGGCCTCGCGGCTACACCGGAATCTCTACTGCTTCAGCATGAAGTCGAGCAACTGTTGTACCTGGAGGCGCGACTGTTGGACGACTGGAACTTGGACGGGTGGCTCACCCTATACACCGAGGACGCCCGGTATGTGGTGCCCACCACGGACCTACCGGATGGAGACCCGGAGTCCGACTTGGTGTTCATCGATGACGATTACACACGGATGGTGGCGCGCACGGTCAGATTGCAGAGTCGGCACGCCCATCGGGAATACCCGTGGTCAAGGACCCGCCGGTTCATAAGCAATGTAATGGTAACGGTGGTGGATGGAGATGAGATCGAAGCCACGGCTTACGTGGCGGTTTGGCGATTCCGGGCCGGCGAGTCGTCTCCCTACGTGGGGCGATACGACATGCGGATGCGGCGGGTTGGTGGGACATTGCGTTTGTGCCACAAGCGGGCGATCCTTGACCTGGAGGAGTTGTCCGACCACGGAGCGCTCAGCATCATATTCTGATGTCGGATGCGCGACGCACGGACCTTTGTCGGCCCGCCGCTGTGTTATGATCGCTGGCAAATCTGAGCAACCGGGATATTTTGGATGACCACCACCAACGACATATTGAGCTCGGACCAACGGTCGTTAATGGATGCGGTGTTGAACCGCATCGTCCCAGCGCAAGGCGATATGCCGGCGGCCGGCGATCTGGGAATCACCGGGTTCATAGAATCCGTCGCGGGGGATAATGCAGATTCGCGCCGGCTCCTGCTGGAAGGGCTGGTGCAGATTGAGGGGGCGGCCGCGGAGCACGGCGGCAGTTTCGGAGCCCTGTCAACCGACGCCCGGATCGAGGCGTTGAGGTCGGTGGAGACCAACTCGCCGGCGTTTTTCCAGTACTTGGTGACGCAGACGTATCGGGGTTATTACACTCACGAAGCCGTTACAGCAGCGCTGAGCTACCGGGCGCCGAATCGCGCAGACTACGACCCGCTCCCATTTGACGAATCTCTTTTGGATCCGGTGCGTCAACGGGGTCAGGTCTGGGTTCCAACCAACGGTTAGCGCGACTTGATTTGGGGAGCGGGATCGGATGAAAGGCGAGCCGCTGGGTTCGCCCATTTTTGAGCTACGCAGCCATCTGCAGTTCAAGTTGCATCGGGATCGTTTTCTCTTGCGGCATTATCGGTTGGTGAGGTTCGGAGTCGCCAACGAGGGGCAGCCCCGCGGGTTGCAGACTATTGAGTGAGGGCATACGCGGCAACTCCCAACGTAGCCGCGCATCGTCGACGAGGTTCGTCACGGAATTGGTGTAATCGCGGGGAGCATGTTCATCACGGTAGAGGCGAGCGTAGCCCGGAGCGAGGTGCGGGTAAGCCTCCCGGATCATCGGCATGAACCATTCCCGGCTGCCGGGACGGAGGAA
>JAJDXU010000144.1 GCA_022823105.1 Dehalococcoidia bacterium | reverse complement strand
CTACTCGGCGGAAGGCGAGTATCTCACCAAGTGGGAGCGGCCCGGCGACGGCGACGGCCAGTGGAACAAACCCAGTGGGCTGGTGTTCGGCAAGGACGACGTCCTGTACCTGGTGGACAGCAACAACCACCGGGTCCAGATGCTCTCCGCGGACGGCGAGTACATTGGACAGTTTGGCGAGTTTGGCTCCGGCCCCGGGCAGTTCAACATGCCCTTCGGGGTTGAGACCGATGCCAATGGCAACGTTTACGTTGCCGACTGGCGGAACGACCGCATCCAGAAGTTCACGGCCGACGGCAAGTTCCTGATGGAGATCGGCGAAACGGGAGACGGCGAAGGCCAGTTCAACCGGCCGACCGACGTGGCGGTGGACAATGAGGGCACCATCTACGTCGCGGACTGGAACAACGAGCGGTTGCAGATCTTCCACCCCAACGGCGCGTTCGCCGGCATGACCTATGGCGAGGCCACCATCTCGCAGTGGGGCGTGGGCAAACTGGAAGCGAATCCCGAGATGTGGGAAGAGCGGAAGATCGCCCAGGGCATAGACCGGGAAAAGTATTTCTGGGGTCCCATCGCGGTGGAATGCGATGACGAGGGAAGAGTGTTCGTGGTGGAAACCGCCCGTTCACGGATCCAGGTCTTCCAGAAGCAGGACTCGGTTTTCTACGGCGTCAACGAGCGCGTCGCAGGCGGCGGTGGCCGACTGTAAGCGACTGGCTGTGGGCTCGAATCGCTGGAGGGCGGGAATTTCATCCCGCCCTCCTGTGTGGTTGAGCGGGTGTGGGACTGCCGGTGTCGGTTCACCCGTTGGGGAGTGTCGGCATGTCAGGGCAATCGCATTTCAATCGTTGGCTCTTTGGTCCGGCGCTCCCGGCCTACCGTCATACCGGCGAAAGCTGGTAACCAGTGCCTGAAATCGGCTGTTTCGCAACCGGTGTCTTCATCCTGCGGCCTCTGGACTCCGGCTTTCGCCGGAGTGACGAGTCTGTAAATTTCAAATGCGATTGCCCTGATCGGCATGTCAGGCGGGAATTCTGAACATCGTTGCAGGTGATATACTGTGCGAATATAATTCTTTTCCGTCGAGCGCTACGTTTTGACTACGCAAGAACATTTAGCAGCACAACTCAGACCCCTGGGGATCCGCCTGACCCCGCAGCGGCTGGCCATCGCTGAGGTGGTGGTGAACTCGGCCGACCATCCCACGGTGCGGGAGATTTTTGAGCGGGTCCGCGATTTCTTTCCTTACGTGACGCTGGCCACGGTGTATTCCACGCTGGGCCTGCTGGAGCAGGCGGGCATAGTCCGCGAGCTGCCCTTCCAGAAGTTTTCCCGTTACGATGCCAATCTCTCGCCGCACGCGAACCTGGTGTGCCTCGGTTGCGGGTCGGTTGTGGATGCGGACGTTGGACACGAGCGCGTGGCTGAGCTGGAGCAGGCGATCAGCGAGAGCACCGACTTCCGGATATCCTCGCAGCGGGTGGACTTCTACGGGTATTGCGAGGGTTGCGCCCGCGACCGGTAAGAAAGCGGGCCTGACGATCACAGTCGCATTTGGCGCTATTATCCCGACTGAGCCTGACGAATTTTCGTAACTTCCGGCAGGCGGATATAGAACTGGCGGGCGGCGTCTCGGTGTTTCATGGCGCGAACGCCCAGGGCAAAACCGCCGTGCTGGAAGCGGCGTACACCCTGGCAATCGGGCGAGCGTTTCGGGCCGAACGGGAGCGGGAAGTGTTGAACTTCGAGGCTGCCCGGTGTGGTGAGGCGGCGTATATCACCGGAACGGCGGTCGACGGTGAGCAGACGCTCACGGTGGTGGTCGGCTATCAGCCGACGGGCCCAACCCCTGCCGACGGTGATGCACCGGGACCAGGCCCGGTTGCGCCGGCGGTCTCCAAACAGATCAGGGTCAACCGGCGTCCATCCACGGCGTCGGGACTGGTGGGGCGCATTGGAGCGGCGCTGTTTGTGGTGGACGACCTGGAACTGGCGCTGGGGCCGCCGGGAGTGCGGCGGCGCTACCTGGATGTGCTGTTGTCCCAAGCCAGTCGCGCGTATCTGGATGCGCTGCAGCGATACCAGGCGGCGCTGCGGAACCGGAACGGCCTTTTGCGGCGGCAGCGCGACGGCTGGGTGGACCCGGACGAGATGGAATATTGGGACGATCAATTGGCGCGCGCGGGGGCGCAGATTACGCTGGACAGGGCGCACGCGTTGACCCGGTTGGCCGAGTATGTCCAGACGCATCACCGGGACCTGGCCGAGCCGGACCAGAATCTGGAACTGGCGTACGAACCCAGCGTTCCCCCGTGCGAGTCGGCAGAGGCAACGGGGGCAGAGTTCAGGCGACTGCTCCGTCAACGGAGTGCGCGGGAGAGGGCGACGGCGGCGACCGCCACGGGACCGCATCGGGACGATTTCCGGATATTCATCGACGGCCGGGACGCGGGATCTTTCGCATCCCGCGGCGAGGCGCGTACCATTGCCCTGGCCCTGCGGCTGGCGGAGGCGGACTACCTGGCGGCGGCGCGCGGAGAGGATCCCATCATCCTGCTGGATGACGTTTTTTCGGAAATGGACGCTGGGCGCAGGGAGCGGGTGATCAGGAAGGCGGCCGCTTACCGGCAGACCCTGATGACCACAACGGACGTGGCGGCAGTGCGGGCCGTGCTGGGCGATGAGGCAGTCTATTATCGAGTATCTGAAAACTCGGTTCAACGTGAAGGCTGACCTGCAAGCGCACGCGATGTCGAGCGACAAGGAGGGATGATTGCCCGGTGGGCAGACCCATGAATGAAGCCATAGAGCGCGCTGCTGGAATCTTGACCGGCGCTGAATATGCGATCGCGCTCACCGGCGCCGGCCTGTCGGTGGAGAGCGGCATTCCGTCGTTTCGCGGGCCGGGCGGCCTTTGGACGCGCTATGGGCAACCGTCCAACCTGTCATACCGTGTTTTTTCGCGAGACCCGCAGGAGTGGTGGGAAAACCGGCTGCGGGACGAGGCGACGCCGGACAATCCGACCTACGATCTCAAGGCGGCGGTTGATGCAGCGGAGCCCAACGCCGGGCACATCGCGTTGGCGGAGCTGGAGTCGGCGGGGTTGTTGAAGTCGGTGATCACGCAAAACGTTGATGGACTGCACGGACGGGCCGGCTCGGGCAAGGTACTGGAGATTCACGGAAACCGGAATTACCTGCGCTGCGTCGGCTGCGGAAAACGTCAACCTCGGGAGGGCTATCCGATTACCGATCTGCCCCCCACGTGCGCAGAGTGCGGGGGCGTGATCAAGCTGGACACGGTGATGTTTGGCGAGCCGATCCCCGCGACGACGCTGGCGGCGTGCGTGGCAGAGGTGCAGCGCTGCGATGCTATGCTATTGGTGGGCACTTCGGGCGCGGTGAACCCGGCGGCGCAGTTTCCGCTGGTGGCGCGGGAACACGGAGCGCATATCATAGAGGTGAACCCGATGCCGACGGAGTTGACCGGCGCAGCCGACGTAGTGATCACGGGAGCAGCCGGCGACATACTGCCCGCCCTGTTGAGCGCAACCAAAAACCGTGTGAACGAAACGGACTGACATGAGCGGACTCATAACGAATTGGTGGAGTGGCATCGCGGCATGGGCGGCGGGCACCACGATAACCTGGACCGACCTGGTCATCGCCGCAATCATCATCGCCGGTTCGGCGCTGTTCGCCGTGCTGTTCAGCCGATTGCTGTCGCGGCTGATGCTGCGGGTGGCCCACTTCTCCGCGGGGGATCTGGACGACCGGGTGATTTCGGCGGCGCGCGGTCCGATGACGGGATTCATTATCCTGATCGGGGTGTACGTCGCGGCGACGGTCCCGCTGACCCTGTCGGGCCCCGTCCAGGACGTGATCAACAAAGCGGCGGCGGTGTTGGCGGTTTTGATTGGGGCGTTTCTAATCACCGGGATCGCCGGCGCGGTGCTGCGCTGGCTGGAGGAATATCTGGAGTCCAGCGACCCGGAAAACGCCGGCAACTGGGCGCTGCCACTGGCGCGGCGCGGCGTGTTGATCGTGGTCGTGGCGATGTCCGCCCTGGTTTCCCTGGACATTCTGGGCATCAACATCAGCCCGCTGATCGCCGGACTAGGGCTGGGCGGCCTGGCCGTCGCGCTGGCGTTGCAGCCGACGTTGGGTAACCTGTTCGCCGGAACATACGTCATTACCGAGGGAGTGGTCAGCGCGGGCGATTACATTGAGATGGAGAACAGCATCGCCGGCTACGTGGTGGACGTGAACTGGAGGAGCACCCGCCTGAGGACGTGGACGAACAACCTGGTGGTCATACCCAACTCGCGTTTCGCCGAGACGATCATCACGAACTACAGTAAACCTGACGAGCACGTAAACGTGTTCCTCACCTGTCGCGTGGCGTACGAAAGCGACCTGCAGAAAGTGGAATCGGTGAGCATGGAGGTGATGCAGGAGGTCGAGCGGGACCATCCGGGGGCGGTCAAGGACTACGGCGTGTACTTCGGCTACGATGCCTTTGGCGAGAGCAACGTGGATTTCTGGCTGTTCATGCAGGCCGCGGACCGCCTGGCGAGTTTTGAGGTCCGCAGCGAACTGATCAAACAGATGCATGCCCGGTTGGCCGATGAGAACATCACCATCAACTATCCGGTGCGGAGCCTGCACTTCCCCGACGGCTGGACGCCGCAGGACGGTCAACCGCTGGCGCCGCCGGTCGCACGACGACAGACGCCCGTGGCGCGCACGCGTTCGCCGATGTCCGCAGACGTGCCCGGTGGCGGCGTGGACGGGCCGGACGTTTAGGGACGTGAAAAGGGGCCATCCAGCGATGGCCCCCTCTTTTGGCGGTGTGTTGGCGTTGGAGACTATCGGGACAGGCCGTAGGCGGTGGCCTGCAACTGTGCGTCTCCCGTGGCGTTGAGGCGCTGGGTGATGCTGTCGATCAACGCGCCGACTGCCGTTTCGCCCCAGAACCAGTTGTGGATCTCCGGCTCGCTGTCGTTGGGCCGTTGAGCCATTCGCGCCTCGTAGCAGAACGCCTTGAGGTCGTCGGCGCAGTAGCGAACGAACTGGGGGACGGAGACGTCGGCAGGCCGTTCGTCGATGTCGGCATCGTCGCTGGCCGCGTAGGCTTCCAGGAACCGGATGATGCCCCTGAACCGCCGCTGGGGAATGCCGGTGATGCCGACGGCGGTGCGGCCGCGCTGCTCCTGCCAGCGTTCGTAGTAGGCGCGCAACGCAGTGATCTCACCGGCGGCGTCGAGCGGCTTGGCGTCACCGTTGGTGGGGGCCACACCGACCTCGGATGCCTGGGGCAACCCGACCGGGCCGGCGTCCTCGGGGTAGTCAGCGAGGACGGGGCCCTCGGCGGCGTCCAGAGTTGCCAGCGCAGCGGCGATGACCTGGCGCTGGAATGCGGGGTCGTCAGGCTTGCCCAGGGCGTAGCCGAAATAGAACGGGACCCACAGGGCGCGGGGTGGGCGCACTCGTTCGGCGTGTTCCCGCACCAACGCGATGGCCACGGTCGCCAGGCCGGCGGACTCAAAGGTTCGGGCCAGCACGCTCACGGCGTGCGTGCAGAGGGGTCAAGTGGGTGTGAGGAACACCAGGTCTGCCCCTTCGTCTTTCAGGCGCTGGGCCACCTCGGGGCCGGTTTGCTCAGCGACGACGGTGCAATCGCGCAGGGCCCCCATGAATGAGTAGTTGTTGGGCGCCATGGAGCCGATAACGCCGTTGTCCACCAACTCGCGCATGCGGTCGATGGGATAGGTGATGTTGATGTCCCGGTAGATCGCGGTGCGGTCGAAGCCGATGCTGAAGTGGCTCTGGACGATGTCGGCCTGGTCGGCGTCGGCGGGCAGGATCCGATAGGTGGACTCGCCGCCGGGATGGTCGCGGTTGAACGGTTTGTCATCGCGCAGGTGCAGGCCCGCGGTGGTGACGATTGCCACCGTGCTTTCCGACAGGGGTTTGTCCAACGGGGCCCACGGCACGTGGTCGGACTCCATGCAGGGGAAGAATTCCAGCATGCGGCGCTGGACTTCGGACAGGACGGACAGGCGGGGCATGGGAAACTCCTGAATTAGTCGGCAACAACGTCCATTTGCGGATGCCTTCTGAACACGGCCACGCCGTCAGCGTCGTGCGTGTGCTCTAATATGGCATTCTCAAGG
>JAJDXU010000249.1 GCA_022823105.1 Dehalococcoidia bacterium | reverse complement strand
ACTAGGATACCCCGACCACTAGGATACCCCGACCACTAGGATACCCCGACCACTAGGATACCCCGACCACTAGGACACCCCGACCACTAGGGTACCCTGACCACCTCGCCCTTGCATCAACGGTCCCAATGCAATTAAAATGGATTCAACGCGGTCCAGTTGGACGGTTGCGACTTTCGCATTTCCAACTCTTTTTGTGTTATAGTCTGGCTAGCTAGTTTGGCTGGCATTGCAAGGGAGCAACACGATTATGGCTAAGCCAAATATTGACATGGATCGAGTCGCTCACGCCACTGCCCCGCCGGTGGCGGCTGATATCGCACTGGCGATCGCGAATCTCAGGCGCAGCCCAAACCTCGTCTGCCACTGCGCCATCATTGCCGCGTTCCTGTGCCTTGGGCTCGGCGCCGCATTGCTCAAATGGGGCATAGCCGTGCAATCGCAGGCCATCGTGTGGTCTGCTTTGGCGCTGTTCATACTCTCATTTGCAATCTGGGTTGCGATGGGCATCGCCGCGCTGATCATGCTGTGGGGTTTGATCACCAACGTTATGGGCGCGATGCGGCGAGAACATCCTTGATGAGGTAAACCCCAAACACTGCGAATCCACTGGGGGCCGGCATCAGAGCGATGCCAGCCCCTAAAAATTTCGCCAGGGCGGCCACGGTCGACCCATATTCCGCCTCGGTCAGCGATTGCAAAAGCGGCAAAGCTACGCTGGCGAAATACGCTAGTCCGATCCCGGTCAGTATCCCAAAGAAGATCGGCCGAGGCAGGAATCGAATTATTGCGCCCAGTGGATCGCCGCTCAGCATGACCTCGAGATTTTCACATTAATTGCACATTTTGTGCAATAACGCCCCCGCGTGCTACAGTGCTGGCGGAACCGCCTCCAACCAACGGAACCTTGCACATTGAATCCTGACACCTCCACACGCCTGCGCACGCAACGCCGAGTTCACCCGCGATCTCCCGACCCCTGCGCGAATTGAACCGGCAATCCCTCGACCGCCCCATGGGGCGATGTATACCAGGATCCGATCAAACTCTATTGAATGGAGTCTGCATCCTTACGCGCTCCTCTCGCCATCGAGCAACAGTTTGCCATGGATCGCGAACCCATATTGGAAACGGTGTTGACGGTCGTGGGTGCGGGTACTGCTGCCTACTGGGTAGTGGTCCTGTTCATGCGGCACACATTCCCGTTCGAAAGGACTGAGTGGCACTTCGCGGTCGGGGGAGTACTGGCCGTGCTGAGCATCGGGTTGCTGCTGGCGTGGACACTGAGTCCGGCATCGCCTTCCGGGCCACAATCGCGCGACGACGACGAAACTGGCGACTCCTCATCCGATGAAATCTCTCAGGGCGTGATCTCCAACGAAAAGCCAACGACCCTCGATGCCGGTGTGCTTGTTGACGAACCGCCGCCCGCTCCTGCGTCCGGTGAATCAGACCGGAGACCTGCGAACCCAGTGGTTTCCTTGGCGGATTTGGTGCAGACGGTGAGGCCGGCGGTCGTTCGGATACAAACCGCCTCCGGCAGCGGCTCGGGTTTCATCATCAACGCGCACGGAACCATCGTGACAAATCGCCATGTGGTGGGTCATAACCCGAGGGTTGTGGTGCGCCTGGACGACGGCCGGCGGATCAACGGCCGCGTGTCGAGGATCCACCCAAGCGCAGACCTGGCGGTCGTGAGGATCACGGCGCCCCATCTTGAAGCCGTCCCTCTGGCGGATGCGCACCGGGTGCCGGTGGGCGCGCTCGTCGTCGCCTTCGGCTACCCGTTGGCCGATTCGATCGGCCCCGAAATGACTGTAACCGAGGGTATCCTGTCCGCCAAAAGGGTCCGCCATGGGTTCCAGGAACTCCAGACCTCCGCCGCCGTCAACCCCGGCAATAGTGGTGGTCCATTGGTCGACTTGGCCACCGGAGGAGTGGTCGGAGTGATCTTCGCCGGCATCGACCACGGGCCACAAGGCACGCCTATAGAGGGTATCAACTTCGCCATATCCATCAATGAAGTCAAAACCTGGCTCACATCCCGCTGACCCTCTCATCCCATGGGCGCCCATCTCCCCACTTGCCACCTGCACAATCGCTTCTGTTTCCCTTTCCGCGAGAATCCACAACCACGCGCCCCTCAGCGCCTTGCCGCGCGATCCCCTCATGCACGCAGCGACTCCCGCTCATTGGACAGAGCGACCCAAGTTGTAGTGGATGGGGCATCGTCGCAGGATAGCGTTTACGCAGCGAGTGCCGGAGCCGTGCGCTTAACGGGCCGCCTCCGGCATTTCTCCCGACCGCGGGTGCCTGTTCGTCGCAGAATTGGCCTACCCGCATGTGACACCAGGAAATCACGATGAGGGTCAGGACTTCGGCAAGCGTACCGATAAGAAAAACCCCCTCCTCTGTCAAAGGAGAGGGTCGGTGATGGGCGGAGATTTCAGTGAACCCTGCGCTCAATCCGCACGAACGCGTAACTTCTACCCCGTCAACCGCTGCGGTTCATCGTCAATCTGGTTGATCCGACGCAGGTGCCGCCCGCCCTCAAACTCCGTGGTCAGCCAAACGTCCACGATTTCTCTCGCCGTCTCCCACGACACCAGCCTCTCGCCCATCGACAGCACGTTCGAGTCGTTGTGCTCACGCCCGTAGCGCGCGGATTCCACGTTCCAGCACAACGTGCACCGCACGCCCGCCACCCGGTTCGCCACGATCGCCTCGCCGTTCCCCGACCCGCCCAGCACGATCCCGCGGTCAACCTCGCCGCGCGCCACCGCCTCTGCGACCGGCCGTATCCACTCTGGGTAATCGGTGGACTCGTCGGAATATGTCCCGTAGTCCACCGCCTCGTGCCCCAGGTACGCCAGCAGCGATAGCAGCTTGCCCTTGTATTCGAATCCGGCGTGGTCCGACCCTATCGCAATCTTCATTGTCGCGCGCTCCCCGTCGTGCCTGTGCGTCGCCAGCATAGCACAAAACGCCAATCGTTATGCTAGGATACCGCCATCTTGCACAACTCAATTAATTCACCGGAGGGACCACCATGAAAGGACGCATCGTCGTCGTGAAGGAATACGGCAAACCCTTTGAAATCGAGGAGTACGACGTTCCCGAACCCCAGCCCGGCGCCGTCCTCCTCCGCATGACCCAGGCCGGCATCTGTGGCTCCGACCTCCACACCTGGCGCGGCGACCAGACCCAGGAGCATCTGCCCCTGCCCGACACCGGCCGCGTCATGGGACACGAGGGCACCGGCGTAATCGAGCACCTGGGCGACGGCGTCGCGGCCGATTATTACGGTACCGAAGTCAAGGAGGGCGACCGCGTCATCTACGCCGCCGTGTTCCCCTGTTACCACTGCCACATGTGCCTGCGCGGCAACACCAACTGGTGCGTCAACCGCCAGTATCCCGCCGCCGGCATCTGGCCCTACTTCACCGGAACCTACGGCGACTTCCTCTACCTGCCCCCGCGCCATCCCTTCTTCCGTGTGCCCGACGAGCTGCCCGACAGCATCCTCGGCCCCGTCAACTGCGCCATGGGCACGGTTACCACCGGCCTGGAGCGCGCCGGCATGAGCCACGGCCAGTCCGTCGTCATCATGGGCGCCGGCGGACTCGGCATCCACGCCACCGCCATGGCCAAGGAGCGCGGCGCCGACCGCGTCATCGTCCTCGACCGCCTCGAAAACCGCCTGGCCCTCGCCGAGGAATTCGGCGCCGACCACACCATCAACATCGAGGAGTTCAACACCCCCGAAACCCGCGTCCGCCGCGTGCGCGAACTCACCCGCGGCCGTGGCGCCGACGTTGTCATGGAGCTTGTCGGTCGCGCCGACCTCCTCAAGGAAGGCATCGACATGCTCTCCAACGGCGGCACCTTCGTCGAAATCGGCGACATCGTCCGCGGTCAGGAGGTCTCCATCGACCCGTCCAAGCTCCTCCAGGGCAAGAACATCGTCGGCAGCCTCATGTACCGGCCGTCATTGCTGCCCGAGTTGCTCGACTTCCTCGTCCGCAACCAGGACCGCCTGCCCTTCAACAAGCTCGTCTCCCACACCTTCCCCCTCGCCGACGTCAACGAGGCATTCGAGGCCGCCGAGTGGAGCCAGCGCCAAACCGAAATCACCCGCGCCATGCTCGTGCCCTAATCGTCGGACGACGATTCGCAGAGTACAGAAAGGGGCCACGGCTTCAAATCCGTGGCCCCTTTCATCATCTCGGTTCAGTCAGTTAGCAGCGCGCTCACCTTCCCGATCACCTCCTGCAAGACGCCGTTCGTGGTTTCGCACTCGAAGCGCGCCTGCCTCGCTTTCCAGTCCAGGCTCCTGATTTGATCGGCCAGCACAACCCCTGAAATCCTTCCTTCCGGCGGCAGTGAGACCTCAAATGGATACCCTTTGACTTGCGATGTAATCGGGCAGCACAGTGCCAGGTTGGTGAGAGCGTTGTATGCTTGCGGACTCACGATCAGCGCCGGCCTGTGTCCCGCCTGTTCATGCCCCGCCTGCGGAGTGAAACTCATCCATACGATGTCGCCTCTGTCGGGAACATATCCGTCGCTCACCATGCCTCGTTACCCTCGGGCGGCCCGCTGGCCTGTTCCCCGTGAACATTCTCCGGCCTGATCCCCGCCAACAGCGCCTCTAGGTCGTAGGTATGTTTCCTCAAAACCAGCGTGTCGCCTTCCGGCACGATCTCCACCGCGGATCCGGCGCTCACCCCCCATTGGTCGGCGATGGGCTTGGGAATCCGTACCGCGAGACTTGAACCCCAGGTTGCGATGCGTGTTCTCGCCGCCATCCTGTGCACCTCCAGATATGTATCTATATTATATATGCCTGTTGTGCCTCCACAACCCTCAATGCAGCTGCGTCCCCTCCCGGTGTATTCCATCGGGCGCCGTGGTCGACTGTGATAACATCGCCGCACAAACCCATCGCATCCCGGCGTTGTCCCCGCCGTGCTGCGTCCTGAGGAGCAAAACACCATGAAATTCGGTTTGATGTACGAAATCCAGGTCCCCGAACCCCACTATCCCGGCATCGAGGCCGAGCGCTACAAGCAGGTCATGGCCCAGGTCGAACTCGCCGACGATGTCGGGTTCGACTACTTCTGGACCGTCGAGCACCATTTCCTCCGCGAGTTCTCCCACTGCTCGGCCCCCGAAGTGCTTTACGGGGCCCTCTCCCAGCGCACCAAGCGCATCCGCATCGGCCACGCCGTCGCCCTCTTGCCGGGCGCCTACAACCACCCCGTCCGCGTCGCCGAGCGCGCCGCCGTCCTCGATATCGTCAGCGATGGCCGCATGGACCTGGGAACCGGCCGTTCCACCACCCTCATC
>JAJDXU010000305.1 GCA_022823105.1 Dehalococcoidia bacterium | reverse complement strand
CGAGCGCAGCGGCGTCCTCCACGGCCTCATGCGCGTGCGGGGCTTCACCCAGGACGACGCCCACATATTCTGCCTGCCCGACCAGGTCGCCGCAGAGGTCGGCGACGTACTCGACCTCACCTTCGAAATCATGGCCGCTTTCGGTTTCGATGAATACGACATCATGCTGTCCACCCGCCCCGACAAGTACGTCGGCGAGCCCGAGATGTGGGAGCACGCCACCGAGTCCCTGCGCCAGGCCCTGGTCGAGCGCGGCCTGGAATACGGCATCGACGATGGCGGCGGCGCCTTCTACGGCCCCAAAATAGACATCAAGATCAAGGACGCCCTCGGTCGCGATTGGCAGTGCACCACCGTCCAGTTCGATTTCAACCTGCCCGAACGTTTCGGCCTGGTGTACCAGGACGAGCAGGGCAACCGCGTGCAGCCCTACATGGTCCACCGCGCCATCCTCGGCTCCCTGGAGCGCTTCTTCGGCGTCCTCGTCGAGCACTACGCCGGCGCATTCCCCCTGTGGCTCGCTCCCGTCCAGGCCGTCGTCATCCCCATCGCCGACCGCCACAACGACTACGCTGAAAGCGTCGCCAACCAACTCCGCGACGCCGGCTTCCGCGTCGAGGTCGACGACCGCAGCGAGCGCATGAACCAGAAGATCCGCCAGGCACAGCTCCAGAAAACCCCCTACATGCTCGTCGTCGGCGACCGCGAGGCCGATGCCAACGCCGCCGCCGTCCGCACCCGCGACGGCGACAACCACGGCGCAATGCCCCTCACCGACGTGCAGGCAATGCTTACGGCCGAACTCGCCGGCACACCCGCCGCGAGATAGGGGCAGACAATTATCCGCCGCTGCCTCCGGGCCTCCTTCCCATGTGGTGATCAACTATGGCCATTTCCACACCGAACGGCGAGAAACCCAGGGCAAAAGTGAGCACGCGCAGAGCCACACCAGACGAGATTGCCAAGCACCGCAGCTACGTTGAGCGCTCGACACGCCTCCACGAGATGCAGCCCGAGTTGTTGCTGAATTACCCCAACAAGCTGGTCGCTTTGACTGAGAACGGTACGTTCCTCATTGCCGATTCAATGGAGGAATTGGTCGCGAAAATAAAGGAACTCGGTGAGAATCCCGCCTACGCCGCTGACATATATTTGAACACCAAGCCGCGCTTGTTGATATTGTGATTGCCGGCTACTTTGCGGGGGACGGTAGCCCCTATGTTTGGTGTCGGTTGACCATCCCCGGCCTGGATGTCGTCGGGTCAGTGCGTTTTCTTGTCGACACGGGATCCGATGCCACCATCCTGCACCCGGACGCCGGGATCCGCATGGGCTGTCCTTTTGACCGACTGACTACCCCGGCGGAATTCGTTAGCGCGGGCGGAACGCACGTCAATTACAGGGAACTGGCCGTCATCAGGTTCCATGATGACGAAAGCATGCAGCGGGAATTTGAAATTGAACTATACGTCGGCAAACCGCACCCCGTGACCAACGGCCTGGATTCGCTGCTGGGGCGCGATGTGCTGAACGAAATGGAGATGGAGTACGCGCCGCGTCGTGGGCGACTCACTCTCCGCTCGAATGAGGAACGATAACTGTTACTGCGCCAGGTCCCGCAGCGCTCCCACGAAGTCGCCGCTTCCGCCATATCCCTTGCGGAATGTGATCACCCCTTGGGAATCCATCGCGATCATGGACGATTGGCTGGTGATCCTCAGATCCGACAGCATCGACCCAACCGGCTGCGTCGCGATCATGTCCGAATATCCATTCTCCTCGATGTAGCCATCCAGCCGGCCCGCGCTCTCGCTGAATGAAACCAGATAGAAATCGACCTGTCCCGCGTGCTCAGAAACTATTGGTGCAAGCGTCCGTAACTCGGCGCGGCAGGTTGGTCACCAGGTCGCGAAGTACATCATGAACGCCGGCTTCCCGGCAGCCGTCAGGTCCGCCAGCGCCACCGGTGTGCCATCCGACCGTTCCATCGAAAACGCCGGCGGAATCTCCCCAACATTCGTGCCCTCCGGCGCGGACGGCATGGATTCGGCGGGCGGCGCAGCCAGCGTGGCCTCCTCGGTCGCAGGCGCCGCTTCCGTCGCGGGTGCCGCTGTCGGCGCAGCGGGCGCTTCCGTGGCCACCGCTGGAGGCGCCGGAGCCTGGGATTGTCCACCGGCCGGCTCTGCCGTATTGGTCGGAGCCGGCGCAACCGCGGCCGTCGTTTCCGTTGTTGCCGACGGGGCCCGCGTTGCCGCACTGGGAGCTTCCGTCGCTGCGACGGCCGGCTGCGTTGCCGCAGAAGACATCGCCCCCGGGGCCGCCGCCTCCGGCGCCTGCGTCGGAGCCTGTTCCGCGGCCGCCTGGCCCGCCGCCGGTTGAGCCGGCGCGGGGGGTGGTGGCGGGGGCGGTTCCGATCCGCACGCCGCTGCTAACGCCACCATCCCGGTGGCGACCGCAGTTATCAAAATTCCACGTGCTTTATTCATCTCGTATTGCTCTCGGCGCCAACGGCGCCGCATCCTATCCTCATCAACTTGGCAGTTGCAAGTCTTGCTGTCTCTGATCCTTTTGCTTTTGAATCTCCACTTCCGGGGGCACTGCGACCGGGTCTGCGCTCAGCGCGGTGAAATATGGTTCCCACGCCCCCGCGCTGCCCATCACCTGCCGGTGGTAGATCATCCCGTTCCCGTTGACGGCCATCATCGCCATCTGACGGGTCACCTGGAGGTCCGCCAGCATGGTGCCTACCGGTTCTGCGGGAATTACGTCCGTATAATCGCCCTCCTTGATGTATTCAGCGATGGTTTCGACCGGTTCGTTGTAGGAAACGATGTAGAAATCAATGTCCGGATATTTTGAGGCTATGGGATCCAGCGTCCGCAACTCGGCGCGGCACTCCGGTCACCACGTCGCGAACCAGAAAAGGTGCGCCGGCTGGTCATCATCCACGATGTCCTTCAGCGAAACCTCCGTGCCGTCCTGCAGCGTCATCGCGAACGGCGGCGACGTGTTCCCCACGTTGATTCCCTCGACACCCACCGCCGGGCCATCCGCTGCCGGCGCGCACGCAATCGCCAACGCCGCCGCCAGCAGGACTGCCGGCAGGATTTGCAACAATGTTCGCGCTCGTGAAGCCATCCTCGCTCCGATCTTGTCGTCAGATTGCATCTGGTATGCTGACAAAGACCCGGCCCGATTCTAGCAGACCTGCCTCTCTCTATTAAGCCGATACGCCTTTTATCCCCCATCAGATTCACTACCCCAGGAGCGTCTCCCATGTCCAACCGCCTTGCCCACGAAACCAGTCCCTATCTGCTGCAGCACGCCGAAAACCCTGTGGACTGGTATCCCTGGGGCGAGGAGGCTCTGAACCGCGCCCGGGAGGAGGACATACCCATCCTCCTCAGCATCGGTTATTCCGCCTGCCATTGGTGCCACGTCATGGAGCGCGAGTCCTTCGAAAACGACGACATCGCCGCCGTGATGAACGAGCATTTCGTCAACATCAAGGTTGACCGCGAGGAACGCCCCGACCTGGACGCCGTGTACATGGAAGCCGTCCAGATGCTCACCGGCAGCGGCGGCTGGCCCATGACCGTGTTCCTCACCCCGGAGGGGCGTCCTTTCTACGGCGGCACCTACTTCCCGCCCGAAGACCGCCAGGGCATGCCCGGTTTCCCCCGCCTGTTGGCCGCCGCCAGCCAGGCCTACCAGACCAACAAGACCGAAATCGACCGCGTAACCCGCCAACTCGCCGAGCAGATGGGCCGCACCGGGCAGATGCCCCGCGGATTCACGCCCCTCACCACCGAGGTGATGCACAACGCATACTCCCAACTTGCCAACCAGTTTGACCACCTGAACGGCGGATTTGGCAACGCTCCCAAGTTCCCCCAGCCCATGACTCCCGAGTTCCTGCTGCGCTACTACCGCCACGGATTCAACGCCCGCGCCCTGGAGATGGTCGAGCACACCCTCCGAAAGATGGCCTACGGCGGCATATACGACCAGGTCGGCGGCGGTTTCCACCGTTATTCCACCGATGCCTATTGGCTCGTGCCCCACTTCGAAAAAATGCTTTA